>JAZADA010000111.1:0-18456 GCA_036124135.1 Planctomycetota bacterium
CCACGTGTTTCCCTGCTTCCAGGGCCGCTATGGAGTGTTCTGCATGCACGTTATTGGGGGTGACGATATCCACCAGGTCGACGTCCGCATCGGTCACCGTGGCCTGCCAGTCGGTACTGGAATTTTGCCAACCCCATTGCTGGGCAAAGGCAGTTAACTCATCCGGATTACGAGCGGCGATCGTATGCATGACCGGATCGACCGGCAAGTCAAAGAACTTGGCGACTTTCAGGTAGGCATTGGAGTGTGCACGGCCCATGAACTTGGAACCGATCAAAGCAACATTACAGGTCTGGCCTGGCATAATCAAATCTCCGTGGAACGAACATCGTTCGTGGTTAGCATAGGTCTACTAGTAATCAACATCTGTCCATTGCTGGTTCTTGTGACTGGTCAGCACCGCCTCGCAGATGGCAACTTCCTTGTGACCATCTTCAAACGTACTCCAGTCCGGGTCGGTCGGCATCTGCCCGTTGGCCACGGCCCGGTAAACGTTACGGAACAGGTTCTTGGGACCATCCGGGTAAGCCTCAGGGTGTCCACCGGGATAGTGGGCATATTCACGAGCGGCCTCGTGCAGCAAGGAGGGGTCCTTGGTGAGAATCTCGTTCGCCTTATCCCGGTAACCGATCCACATCTCGTTCGGTTTCTCCTGGTCCCAGGAAATCGCGCACTTGGAACCATCCAGTTCGAAATGCAAACGATTCTTACGACCCGCCGCCACCTGGCTGACCGTGAAAACTCCGCGGGTACCATTGGCCATTTCAAATAACACCGAAGCATAGTCCTCGGTATTGATTTCCTGGGGTTCGTAATCGCTGGGAGCCAGTTCCTTGCCCGAATAGGTTTCTACTTCCTTCTTGGGGCGCATCCGGGTCTTGTGTACGGTGTGCAGATCGGCAAAGACTCGCGTAATCGACTGACCACTAATAAACTGCATCAGGTCACACCAGTGGCTCCCCACGTCAGCCACGGCTCGACTGTCCCCGGACAGTTCCGGTACCAGGCGCCAATTCCAGTCCGTGGGAAGATAAAGCCAGTCCTGCAGGTACGAACCATGAATAGAAAACACGTCCCCGATTTCACCCGAACGCACCATCTCACGAGCATGCTGAACGAGAGGATAAAATCGGTAATTGAAGTCGACCGCATGAATCAGACCGGAATCCCTGGCCAGGCTTAGCAGTTCGTTACTCTCGGTCGTATTCATGGCCAGTGGTTTTTCACTGATCACATGTTTGCCGGCAGCCAGGATATCGCGATTGACCTCGAAGTGAAGATGGTTCGGTGTGCAGTTGTGCACCACCTGGATATCTGGATCCGCCAACAAGTCCTGGTAGTTCCCGTAAGAACGCGGAATCGACATTTCTGCCGCCTTCTGCTGTGCCAACTCCTCGTTGGCCTCCGCCACCGCCAGGATCTCCACGTTCCCCAGTCGCCGAGCGGCTTCCACGTGTGCTGGACCAATAAACCCCGTACCAATAATACCTGCTGCTATTTTCTCGGGCATAATGCCTTATCCTTCTGCCAGGAATTGCCTGTGAACAGGAAAACGGATCCCTCGTCTCACATATCTCAAGTGATCGATTTTATCGCTCATTAAACGGGAGAAGCAAGCGGGCACCCCCTCATTTTCTCGGTCCTGACCAGTTCTCCCAGGTACCGAAAAGTTGACCACCGAATCCAAATAGCTTACGACATGAAACCATGAAACCTTACTTATCACGATGGTCTCACTTCGTACTCCTGGTCCTTGCCCTGGCAGCCAGCGAGACCACTGCCGACGCCCAGGCCAAGAAGAATGTCCTGTTCATTGCCGTGGATGATCTCCGTGTCGAACTTGGATGCTACGGCAACACGATTGTCAAATCGCCAAACATCGATAAGCTGGCGGCGCGAGGCACCCTCTTTACCCGTGCTTACTGTCAACAAGCGGTCTGCAATCCGTCACGTGCGTCCCTGCTGACCGGCCTGCGTCCCTCCACGCTGGGCATCTGGGATCTGCCGACCCATTTCCGGCAGAAAATCCCGAACGTCGTAACCTTGCCACAAACGTTCAAGCAACAAGGCTACTTTACGCAGAATATCGGCAAGCTGTTTCATAACTGGCGACAGGATGACTACCGGGGTGACGCGCCTTCCTGGTCGGTTCCTGCCGTCATGCACTACAATTCACATGGACAAGACAAGGCCCGGGTGTCAGGCAAACTACCGCCCAACCTGGTGAACGTACCCCGCTGCATAATCCGCGACGTGCCCGATGACGCTTACTTTGATGGTCGCGTTGCGAAGCTGGCCATCAAGGCCCTGCAGGAGTTGAAGAAAAAACAACAACCCTTCTTCCTGGGCGTTGGTTTCTGGAAACCTCACTCCCCCTTCAATGCCCCTAAAAAGTACTGGGACCTGTACCGGCCATCCCAGATTACTCCACCTGCCAACCCCAGGCCTCCTGAGCAGGCGCCTACCATCGCCCTGCACGACTCACGGGAAATTCTCCGGGGCTTCCGGGATCGCCCGACAGGACGTCCCACTCCCACAGAAGTTCTGACCTTACGTCACGGCTACTATGCCGCTACCAGTTATGTGGATGCCCAGGTGGGCAAGGTGGTTGATGAACTCGATCGACTGGGAATGGCTGACAACACCATTATTGTCTTCTGGTCAGATCATGGATTCCACCTGGGAGAACATGGCCTCTGGGCCAAGACTTCCAACTTTGAACTCGATGCCCGTGTCCCCCTGATTATCGCCACGCCCCAGGGAAAGGGTGGTCAGCGAACTTCAGCACTGGTCGAGTTACTGGACCTCTACCCCACCCTGGCGGACCTCTGTGAACTCGCTGCACCCGATCACCTCGAGGGAACCAGCCTGCGGCCCCTCTTGAAGGACCCGGCAGCGACGGTCAAGCCGGCTGCCTTTACCTGGCATCCTCGTCCGGCCTATCCACCTGACGGAAAACCGCCAGAGGCCATGGGATACTCGCTTAGAACCGACCGATACCGCTACACGGAATGGCGAAACCATCAAACCGGAAAGGTCCTGGCACGAGAACTCTATGACCATGAAACGGACCCACGAGAAACTCGTAACCTCATCAAGGCTCCACCCGAGAAGCAGGCATTCCAGGCAGCAGTAAGGTTACTCAACGACCAGTTTCCGCGACAGGAAAACTAACTGCACCATACGAAACGGGGCTCCCGGTCCTGGCTGTCGCGGGCTTCGAAGAAGCAATCTCTTCCCAGGAGCCCACCGGGCTGGCTACAATAGAACGCACACCGGTCATCCAGAAATGCCGGTGTCCTTTCCCGAGTCATCCATTTTTTCACGAAACCAGATTTCTCATGAAACGCTTCCCTCGCTCGATCCCGTGGCAAACCCTGCTAACCACGATCATCATCGCCAGCTATGCTCTCGGAACACAAGCGGCAACCCGTCCTAATATTGTCTTTGTCTTCACCGACGATCATGCGTATCAATCGATTTCAGCCTACGGTTCCCGGATCAACCAGACTCCCAACATGGACCGGATTGCCCGGGAGGGCATACGGTTTGATAACTGTTACGTCACCAACTCGATCTGTGGGCCAATGCGAGCCGCTATCCTGACCGGGAAATACAGCCACGTGAATGGCTTCATGGTTAATGGCAATCGTTTTGACGGTTCCCAGCAGACGTTTCCGAAACTGCTCCAGCAAGCCGGTTACCAGACGGCCATCGTCGGTAAGTGGCACCTGTCTTCCCAGCCGACCGGCTTTGATTACTCCGAGGTGCTGATTGGCCAGGGACCTTACTACAATCCCCCGATGCTCAAGAATGGCCAACGCACGCAACATACCGGCTACACGACCGAAATCATTACTGACCTGGCACTGGACTGGCTGCGGAAAAAACGTGACTCCAGCAAACCCTTCATGTTGATGTTCCAGCACAAGGCTCCCCACCGGGCGTGGGAACCTGGCCCCAGCTATCTCTCCATGTATGACGATGTCACCATCCCGGAACCCGCCACGCTCTTTGACAATTACAAGGGTCGGGGACTCGCGGCACACCAGCAGGACATGACGATCGCAGAAACCATGACCGACCGTGATCTCAAGCTAACACCACCACCGAACCTGAATACGAACCAGTTGGAGACCTGGAATGCGGCATATGGACCCAAGAACAAGGCTTTTCGCGAAGCCAACTTGACTGGCAAGGACCTGGTCCGCTGGAAGTACCAGCGTTATATCAAGGATTACCTGCGTTGTATCGCTGCCGTGGACGACAACCTGGGCCGTGTGCTGGACTACCTCGACAGTTCGGGACTCACCAAGAACACGATCGTGATCTACTGCTCGGACCAGGGATTTTACCTGGGGGAACACGGCTGGTTCGACAAACGCTGGATGTACGAACAATCGCTGCGGACCCCGTTACTGGTTCGTTGGCCCGGCGTCATCAAGCCCGGTCGCCTGAACGACGACATCGTATCACCGATCGACTTTGCAGAAACATTCCTGGAAGTTGCCGGCGTCAAGGTACCCTCCGATATGCAGGGGCGATCACTGGTTCCCATCCTGCAGGGAAAAACTCCAGCGGACTGGCGTAAGACCTTCTATTACCAGTACTCCGAGGACCCCGGTTGGCATTACGTGAGACGACATTACGGGGTCACTGACAGTCGTTTCAAGCTGATTCATTTTTACGAGAAAGACGTCGACGAGTGGGAGTTCTATGATCTCAAGTTCGATCCCAACGAGTTAACGAATCTCTACGGACACCCCAGTTACCGGCAGGTCCAATCGCAACTTCATGCAGAAGTGAAACGCCTGCGACAGGAATTAAAAGTCTCGGACGAGGACCCGGCATCCACGATCATCAAGCGATTGCCCCCCCGGGTCCGAAAGCCAACCAGGGTGCTCGCCCCATGAATTCGCCGCCCAACATACCGCCCCCACCCGGATCGCGTCGATCCATCCTGCAAGCAGGTGCATTGGGATTGCTTGGGCTCGATCTGGCCTCGCTGCAAAACCTGTCGGCCCAGCAAGCCGCGCCAGGACCCACGGCTGGTTCTGCCAAGTCCGTCCTGTTCATCTTTCTCTCCGGTGGACTATCCCAGCTCGATAGCTTCGATATGAAGCCGGGTGCGCCCGTTGAAATTCGCGGTGAGTTTTCTCCACGGCCCACCCCCGTACCAGGAATCCAGGTCTGTGAGCATCTGCCTCGTATCGCATCCCATATGAAGAAGCTGGCACTGGTCCGGTCACTGACGCACTTTTCTAACGAGCACAACGAGGCTCACACGCTGATGCTTACCGGGCGTTCCCAGTTGCCTCCCGGTTACAAGGACAACAAGCCCCAACCAACGGACTGGCCCTCGATTACCTCGACGGTGGGACGTTTAATGCCCGCGCGCAGTGCCAGCCTGCCAGCGGCCGTGGTCACGCCCCAGCGATTGGTCAACATGAACCAGGGGGGAGTTGTCACACCCGGACAATTCGGCGGCCTGATGGGCAGCCGTTACGATCCCTGGTTTCTCGAATCCTCCCCCTATCGTGGAGGCGACGTGAAAGGAGCTTACCCCGACCACGCCTACCACCGTGGTCGGGAAGACCGAGTGACCGACAAGTCAACGTTTCGAGCTCCGGTCCTCAAGCTACCCGAGGGACTGAACCCGCAGCGCATGCAAAACCGTGTCCAGTTATTGAACACCATTGACCGGCAACGCCAGGATCTCGAGCAAGCGGCAAGCGTACGGAAAATGGATCGCTTCCGGCAGTCCGTGATCTCGTTGCTCACGGACCAAAAAGTGAGACGTGCCTTTGACGTGACCGGGGCCGATGAGGCCACGCTCGATCGATACGGGCGCAACCTGTTCGGCTGGACCCTGTTAATGGCCAAGCGTTTAATTGAAGCTGACGTCACCCTGGTGCAGGCGAACCTCGGCAACTACAACACCTGGGATCTGCACGGCGGTATTTTTAAGATCTCCAAGAACTGGCTCTACCCACCGGCAGACCAGGCCATCGCCGCCTTGCTGGAAGACCTTGCCGCGAGTGGACGTCTACAGGAAACACTTGTTGTCATCGCCAGTGAATTCGGTCGCACCCCTCGAATCTTCAAGGTTCCCAATGCCTACAAGACACCCGGTCGCGATCACTGGGGAGCTGTCCAGACGGCACTCTTTGCCGGGGCGGGAATCCAGGGAGGCACGGTCCTGGGAAGTTCCGACCGAATCGGTGGCTATCCAGCCAACTTGCCCCAGCGTCCGGAGGATTTTGCGGCCACGATTTACCATGCCCTGGGCCTCCCTCCGAGATCCGCCTGGCGAGACGACGCCAATCGCCCGCACTACATCTACCGGGGTAACCCGATGACGGCCTTGTTCTAAACGAACGCTCCGCGATTTAGAAACACGATTGCTACGAGCAGAATCCCCGTTTTCCCTTGAAAAACAAGGGGAAACCTTTCTTCTCGCAGGAACTCAGCAGTTGTAATTCTCCACATTCTCAGCCAAAATAGGAGCATTGAAGTCCTGCCGACAACGAATTTTGGGATTGCAAGGAATCTGCCCATGTTTCTCCGCAGCCGTACGCTCCTCTCAATCGTATTCATTCTCACTGCAACCTGCCTGGTTTCGCTGACCCAGGCAGCCGATGAATCGGAAAAGTCGACTGGTAACGAAAAGCAAATCAGTTACTACGACCAGATTCGCCCGATCTTCCAGCGGCATTGCCAGGGCTGTCATCAACCGGCCAAACCCAATGGCAAGTACGTGATGACTTCCTTTGACAAACTACTGGCCGGCGGTGAATCCGAATCAGAGGCAGTCATTGCTGGCAAACCGGATGCCAGCCTGTTGGTCGACATGATTAATGTCGAGGACGGCAAGGCAGAAATGCCCAAGGGTAAAAAGCCCCTGGCCACCGCCGAGATCGATTTAATCAAGCAATGGATCACCCAGGGAGCGAAGGACGATACACCCGCCAGTGCACAACTGCGTTACGACATGGAACATCCTCCGGTCTACACGAAGCCACCCGTGGTCACCTCGCTTCATTTTTCACCGGATGGCTCGTTACTGGCAGTAGCCGGTTTTCACGAGGTGCTACTACACAAGGCCGACGGCAGCGGGCTGGTAGCTCGACTGGTCGGTGTTTCCGAACGCATCGAATCGATTCGCTTTTCACCCGATGGTAAACGTCTTGCTGTTACGGGTGGATCTCCGGGACGCGCGGGTGAAGTCCAGATCTGGGACGTTGCCAAGCAGTCCCTGTCACTTTCAGTACTTGTTACCTATGACACCGTTTATGGCGTTTCCTGGTCACCAGACGGCAAGCTGGTAGCGTTTGGTTGCAGCGACAACACGATTCGTGCCATTGATTCGATGACGGGCAAGCAGGTGCTCTACCAGGGAGCTCACAACGACTGGCCACTGGATACTGTTTTCTCGGTCAAGGGAACGCACGTGATGTCCGTGGCCCGGGATCGCACGGTCAAGCTGACCGAGGTCGCCACGCAGCGATTTATCGATAACATCACATCGATCACGCCGGGAGCCCTGAAAGGTGGTATTGCAGCCATTGCTCGACATCCTGAACGGGACGAGATCCTGGTGGGTGGTGCAGACGGGGTACCGAAGGTCTTTCGCATGTTGCGCACGAGCAAGCGTGTGATCGGTGACAACGCCAACCTGATCCGAACCTTCCCGCCACTGCGAGGTCGAGTTTTTGATGTTGCCATTAGCCCGGACGGTAAGAAGATCGTGGCCGGCAGCAGTTACAACGGAACCGGTGACCTCCGTGTCTACGCTTATGATTTTGATGCCAAGCTTCCCAAGGATGTATTGGCTATCATGCAGAAACGCTCGCTGAAACGCTCCGATGCCGAGAAGAAAAAACTGGCTGACTACCGTCGGGACGGCATCAAGGTTGTCGCGGAAGCGGTCATCGAGCAGTCAGGGATCTATGCCGTGGCATTCAGCCATGATGGAAAACAGGTGGCCGTGGCAGGCTCGGACGGCACCGTGCGGTTACTGGACTCGGATTCACTGAACCTCAGCAAGGAGTTCGTGCCGGTTGCGATCAACGACGAGGCAGCGGGTGCAACCCGCAAGCTGATCATTCCCGATACGGAACAGGAAGTCCAACCGGTCGCCCTGCCCGCATCCGATCCCCTGGTCGCCTTGCAGGTCGAACCTGGGAAGGTCGAGCTGGAACATCCTTATGATTACCAGCAAATCGTGGTCAGTGGACAGTTGAAGTCAGGCAACACCGTGGATGTCACGCGACTGGTCAAAACCCAGGCGGGTGGCAACCTGCTCAACATCTCTCGCAACTTGCTGATCCGTGGCAACCAGGACGGCAAGGGAGAATTAACCTTCTCGTTAGCTGGACAGAAGATCACGGTACCCGTGGAAGTACGCGGCATGAAAACCGCCTATGCGGTTGACTACATTCGGGACGTCACACCCGTGTTGTCCAAGGCTGGTTGCAACGCCGGCACGTGCCACGGTGCCCGTGAAGGGAAAAACGGTTTCAAGCTTTCCCTGCGAGGCTATGACCCTATTTACGATACGCGAGCCTTTAGCGACGACCATGCTTCACGCCGGGTCAACATGGCATCCCCGGATCAAAGCCTGATGCTGCTGAAAGCCAGTGCCAGTGTACCGCACGTTGGTGGCCAACGTGTACGCCCCGGAGAACCATACTATCAACTGATTCGCAACTGGATTGCCACGGGCGCCAAGTTGGATCTGCAAAGTGCTCGCGTGGCCAGCATCACACTGTACCCGATCAACCCGGTGGTCCAGCAGCTGGGCAGTCGCCAGCAAATGCGAGTCGTGGCCACCTATACCGACGGCACGACCAACGATGTAACCGCAGAATCATTCATCGAGAGTGGTAACACGGATGTTGCCGAGACTGACAGCATGGGACTGGTCACCGCGGTTCGTCGTGGAGAGGCCCCGATCCTGGCACGTTACGAGGGTGCTGACATTGCCACCACGATGACGGTCATGGGCGATCGCAGCGGCTTCGCCTGGGAAGCCACCCCGGCCAACAATTACATTGATGAGTTGGTAGCCGGCAAGCTGCAGCGGATGAAGATCATTTCATCCGATCTTTGCACGGACGCCGAGTTTATTCGTCGCATTTACCTGGACCTGACCGGGCTGCCCCCGAGTTCCGCCGAGACCCGGAAGTTCCTGGACGATCCACGTGAAACGCGTGTCAAGCGTGATGCCTTGATTGACCAGCTCGTGGGTAACGATGCTTACATCGATCACTGGACCAATAAATGGGCTGACCTGTTACTCGTGAACCGCAAGTTCCTTGGAGTGGAAGGTTCGGTTTCTTTCCGCAAGTGGATTCACGGGGAAATCACTGCCAACACACCCTACGATGAATTCGCCCGCAAGATTCTCACGGCGACCGGATCCAACCGGGAAAATCCACCCGCTTCTTACTTCAAGATCAGCCGTACTCCCGAAGACACCATGGAAAACACCACGCAATTGTTCCTGGCCGTTCGGTTCAACTGCAACAAGTGCCATGATCATCCTTTCGAACGCTGGACCCAGGACCAGTATTACGAGACGGCCGCGTTCCTGGCACAGTTTGGCCTGGCCAAGGATCCTGCCAGCGGAAAGAAAGAACTGGGGAAAACCGCTGTCGAACCGGGCAAACCACTCTACGAGATCGTCACGGACAAGAAGACCGGAGAAGTCAAGCATGATCGAACTGGTGAAGTCACGGCACCCAAGTTCCCCTACCCAGTGAAATTCACTGCTCCGGAAAATGCGCCAAGGCGTCAACAGTTGGCCCACTGGATCACCTCGCCGGACAATCCTTATTTTGCTCGCAGTTACGTGAACCGAATCTGGGGTTACCTGATGGGTGTCGGCTTGATCGAACCACTGGATGATATCCGGGCCGGCAATCCACCTACCAATCCCGAACTACTCGATCGCCTAACCGCTGAGTTCATCGAGCAAAAGTTTGACGTGCGGTACCTGGTCAAGCGGATCTGCAAATCGCGCACTTACCAGTTATCGATCAACACCAACAAGTGGAACGAGGATGACGCACTTAATTTCTCGCATGCCACGGCCCGCCGGCTGCCGGCGGAAGTACTCTACGATGCAATTCACTTCGTAACCGGATCCACGACCAAGCTACCGGGCGTTGCGGCAGGTACCCGCGCGGCCCAGTTGCCCGATTCCGGTGTTCGGCTGCGTGACGGATTCCTGGCAAACCTGGGACGTCCTGCTCGTGAAAGCGCCTGTGAATGTGAACGCACCAACCAGATGCAACTCGGTCCCGTACTGGCGCTGGTCAGTGGACCCACCGTGGGCACTGCTATCTCGGATGCCCAGAACGAGATCGTTAAGCTGGTTGCAGGCCAACCCGATAACAAGCAAATGGTGAATGCGTTGTTCCTGCGCATCCTGAATCGTGCTGCCACGGAAGCTGAAATCAATGCGGCCGTCGCCATGCTCAAGGAGTTGCCGACGCATCACCAGGCGCTGGTCACGGAATTACAGGAATACGACAAAAGCCTGCAACCGCTCATTGCCAAGAACGAGAAAGCACGGCAGGCGAGCATCGTCGAGGCAAAGAAGGCGGTGTATGATTATATGAAATCAATCGCCGCGCGTGAGGCCGAGGCGGATAAAAAACAAAAAGCCGCAATCGCCGCTGCGGACAAAATGCTGAAGGATTATCAACAAGGCGAGGACGCACGATTTATCGAGTGGGAAACAAAGGGCGGCGGTAAGTCGGCCTGGACCATCGTGGATGCGAAGGAAATGAAGTCGAAGATCGGAACCACGCTCGCCAAGGAAAAGGACGGCATCATTTTTGCCAGCGGCAAGAACGGCAAGGACACCTTCACCATTACTGCCGAAACAACGATGAAAAACCTGACTGGCCTGCGGCTGGAAGCGCTACCCGACAAACGGCTTCCCAAGGGCGGACCCGGTCGTGCGCCCGGCGACGGCAATTTTGTGCTGACCGAGCTGGAGTTGATGTGGGCCCCGGCGGACAAGCCGAAGGAGCAGAAGAAACTGAAACTCGAGAAAGCCAAGGCGGACTTCAGCCAGGGGAATTACGCGGTGGCCACGGCCATCGACGGCAAACTCGCGCCCAACAGCAACGGCTGGGCCATCGCGCCGCAAATGAATAAGTCTCACCAGGCGTCATTCGAAATCAAGGACGCACCCAAGCATGACGGACCCATCTTGCTGACCATTATCATGAAGCAGGAATTCAGCGGTAACAACTGGCAACTCGGCAAATTCCGCTGGTCCATCACCGACGGGAAAAAACCGGTGAACTTCGGCCTGCCGAAGACCATCAGTGACCTACTCGCCATCGCACCCGACAAACGTGATGACAAGCAGAAGGCAGAATTGATCAAGCATTACCGCAGCATGGACGAAGAACTGAAGAAACTGACGAAGGCCCTGGCAGACAGTAAGAAACCTCGTCCCGTCGATCCCAAGCTGAAGCAACTGCGGGACCGGTTGGCGAAAGTCAGCCTACCACTACCGATTGATCCCAAGTTAACACAGCTGCGTGCCGACGTAGAACTAAGCAAGAATCAACTTGCTAAACCCCGTTTAACCGTTGCTCAAGACATCGCCTGGGCGCTGATTAATAGTCCGGCATTCCTTTTTAACCGGTAAATACGTAGTATTCGGAAGGTATCGCTTTGCAGGAGAACGACGCATTGTTTAAGCTAGTCGCAAGCCTGCACGGCAACTTGATTTCATAGAATGATTCCTATCGCGGATTCACCCTGAGGAGATTTATCAGATGCTAGTAATTCCAGGACAAGCAGGTAAAGACCTTTGCGACTCCAACCTGGGAGTGTCCCGTCGACAACTTCTGCAAGTTGGTGGTTCGACGATGCTCGGCATGGGACTGGGCTCCATGCTCCAGATGCAGGCTGCCGCCGCCGCGGAAGGCACTGGCGGTGGAGCCGGCTGGGGTAAAGCAAAGCATGTGATCCTGCTCTACCTCCAGGGTGGACCCAGTCACCTGGATCTCTGGGATCCCAAGCCCAACGTTCCGGATAACGTCCGCAGCGTGTTCAAGCCCATTGCCACGAAGTTGCCAGGTATCCAGTTTACCGAGCTACTACCGAAGCTGGCCCAGGTGAACGATCGTTTCACGATGATCCGATCCATGAGTTATACACCCAACGGACTCTTTAATCACACAGCCGCCATCTACCAGATGATGACCGGCTGGACCACCGACAAGGTAAGCCCCTCGGGACAGTTGGAGCCACCGAGCCCCAAGGACTTCCCGAATTTCGGATCCCAGATTATTCGTATGCGACCGGTGAATTCTCCCATGTTGCCGTTCGTCATGCTGCCACGCCCGTTGCAGGAAAGCAACGTCGTCGGCAAGGGCGGTACCGCGGGATTCCTGGGACGTGCATTTGATCCGTACTACCTCTACCCACCCGGCGGTGATCTGGACATGAACAAGATGGACAAGATCAGTGTCGATGACTTGAAGCTGCAACCACATGTTTACGCTGGTCGAGTACGTCGTCGTGCGCGACTCCGCGATCTGATCAACAAGGGCATGCCCCAGGTAGAAAAAGCAACCGCTGACCACAAGCTCAACGAGTACTACCAGCAGGCACTGAACCTCGTCGTTTCCGGCCGGGCGCGTGATGCCTTTGCCATCAATCGTGAATCGGAAGCCACACGTGACCGTTATGGACGCAATACCTTTGGCCAAAGCTGCCTGTTGGCACGCCGCCTGGTCGAGGCCGGAACACGCGTCGTGGAAGTCGTCTGGCCCAAGGTAGCTAACTCGGATAACCATTCCTGGGATGTTCACCAGGGGTTGAGCAAGCGTATGAAGAATCAATCTGCCCCGATGCTCGATGCAGGCCTCTCCACCTTGATCGCCGACCTGGATGAACGCGGGATGCTGGAAGATACCCTGGTCGTTGCCATTGGCGAATTCGGTCGCAGTCCGCAACGTGGCGTTAGCACATCCGGAAATAACAATTCCGATGACGGACGTGATCACTGGCCCTACTGTTACACGGCCTGCGTCGCTGGCGCCGGGATCAAGCGTGGCTACGTTCACGGGGAATCTGACAAGACCGCTTCGGCACCGCTCAAGGATCCCGTTCATCCCGGCCAATTGCTGGCGACGATTTACCACACCTTTGGAATTCGCTCCGACACGCTGGTTATGAACCATCTGAACCAGCCTCGTGAACTCGTAAAGGCCGAACCCGTACCCAGCCTGTTTGGTTAAATACGGCTTATCGGTTTTCACAACGAACCAGGAAAACAGCCTGTTCCATGATCCTGGAACAGGCTTTTTTCTTGCGCGCTGTTCATTGGATCCCGCAGCAACCGTTGGCTACCAGTATCTGCCACGCTTTGATTGAAGCACGTCGTGGCATACGCTAGGATCAATTCACTGTCACCAGGCGTGTGGCGTGCAAAGTCTCCCTCTACCTGCCAGGAACATCTCCATGAATCGGCCCCCGCTGTCCCTGAACCGTCGACAACTACTACGAACCACCGTCGGACCAACCCTTGGTTTTTCGATGTTTCCCTGGTTAGCCCCTTCTCCGCTAACCGGACAGGATGCCCAACCACTGAACCGCTTTCCCCGCATGGTTCAGAATTTCATGGTAAGCCAGGTACGCAAGGCCGAGAGTCAAAAACTGCGAACCCTCGAATCACTCACCACCAGGGCCGACGCCGAGGCCTACGTGAAAAGCGTACAGGAAAAAATCCGTACCTGTTTTGGACCCAACCCGGAACGTACCCCGTTGAATCCACGTGTCACGGGTGTCGTAGAACGAGACACGTATCGTATTGAAAACGTGATCTTTGACAGTCGCCCCGGATTTCCTGTCACGGCAAACCTGTATATCCCCAAGAACCGCAAGTTCCCCCTGCCGGCCGTCGTGGGTACCTGTGGACATTCCAGTAACGGCAAGGCTGCCGAAGCTTACCAGTCCTTCTCCCAGGGACTCGCTCGCCTGGGCTACGTGTGCCTGATCTATGATCCCATTGGACAGGGTGAACGACTGCAGTACGTGAACGATGATTTGACTCCCCAGTTGCGTCCGGGAACTCGAGAACATCTCCATGCCGGCAACCAGCAATTCCTGGTCGGTGACTTCCTGGGTAGCTGGCGCGCCTGGGATGGTATTCGTGCCCTGGATTACCTGCTGACCCGAAAGGAAGTTGACCCCAAGCACCTCGGTGTCACCGGGAACTCGGGGGGTGGGACGATGACGACGTGGTTGTGTGGAGTCGAGCCACGTTGGACCATGGCTGCACCATCCTGTTTCGTGACGACATTTCGTCGCAACCTGGAGAACGAGTTGGCTGCCGACACGGAGCAATGCCCTCCCAGGGTTCTTGGCATGCAATTGGATCATGATGATTTTATCGCTGCCATGGCACCACGTCCCGTGGTGTTGCTGGCCAAGGAACGAGACTACTTCGATGTACGAGGCAGCGAGGAGGCCTATCAACGACTGCAGAAGCTCTACCGCTTGCTGGGGCACGAGGACAAGATATCGCTCTTTGTGGGTCCCTCCTATCATGGTTACTCGCAGGAAAACCGCGAGGCCATGTACGGATGGTTTAATCAAGCCACCGGGATCTCATCGACCAGCAAGGAGCCCAAGATTCGTATCGAGAAAGACGAAACGCTGTGGTGCACACCCAAGGGCCAGGTATCAGAGATCAAGGGAACACGCACTGTTTTCAACTTCACCTCGGAGAAATCTCAACGCCTGGCAGCCCAGCGCAAGTCGCCCACTGGCGAGACCTTGAAACAATCCATCGTGGAGCAACTCAAGCTTCCCCCGCGCCCCGCCAGGCCACCTCACTACCGTATCTGGCGTTACATGCCGAGCGGAAAATATCCAACGACGTACAGTATTGCCTATGCCGTGGAAAGTGAACCGGGTATCCAGGCCATCGCCTATCGTCTCAGTAACGAGCGACTTTACTCACGACCGCCGCGCAGTGGGAAACAGGCAACGCTCTATGTTCCGCACCTTTCCAGCGATGCTGAATTGCGCAACGAACCGTTGGTCACGGAACTGGTCAAGAAGCATCCCGAGCGAGCATTTTTCACCTGCGACGTACGCGGAATTGGTGAATCGCTACCCGGCAGTGGGGCACCCAATTCCTTCCACCAACCCTACGGCAGTGACTATTTCTATGCGATCCACAGCCTGATGCTGGACCGCCCCTACCTGGGCCAGAAAACCTTTGACCTGTTACGTACGCTGCAATGGCTGGAGAGTCTCGGTCACAATGATATTCACCTGGTCGGCAAGGGATGGGGAGCCCTGGCAGCAACCTTCGCCGGCGTTATCGCCAGCAGCGTGTCCCCGGTCACGCTCAAGCATGCCTTGAGTTCCTATGCAGAAATCGCCGAGACGGAACATTACACGTGGCCCCTCTCCACTTTCGTGCCGAACGTTCTATCTCATTTTGATTTACCCGACTGTTACCGGGAACTGGAGAAAAAGAAGCTGAACCAAATTGAACCCTGGGGTCCGTCTGCCAAGATGACCTAGTCACGGTTAACCGTTTTTTCATCCCGTCAGATTGACCTGGCACCTGGAGAAGTGATCATGTTTCTCAATCCAATCTTGCTTATGCGTAGAACACGAGGCTGCTATCGGATGGCAGCTATCATTTTTTTACTGGGTTGTCCTGGCCTGTTCACATCCCCGTCCGCGACTGGTGCACCCCCTAATATTCTCTGGATTACCGTCGAGGATATGAGCCCACGGCTCGGCTGCTATGGCGATCGCACTGTTCCCACTCCAAACATTGACCAGTTAGCCACGGAGTCTGTTCGCTACACCCGGGCGTTCGGTGTCTACGGTGTCTGTGCTCCTAATCGACATGCCCTGATCATGGGAATGTATCCCACTTCAAACGGCGCCATGGCAATGCGTACCTGGAAACGTACGGCCGCACTGGACCAGATCAAGGACCCGAAGCTACTGGCCATCCCTACCTACGAGGCGACCCCGCCACCACGGGCCCACTGTTTTACCCAGTACCTGCGGGCCGCCGGCTATTACTGCACGAACAACGTGAAAACGGACTACCAGTTCCGGGATCCGATCACGGCGTGGGACGAGACCAGCAACAAGGCTCACTGGCGAAATCGCCCTACCCCTGGCACTCCTTTTTTCTCTGTCTTTAATTACACGGTGACGCATGAAAGCGGCACGTTCCAACAACGTTCTCCCATGGTCGTTGACCCCTCGAAGGTAACGCTGCCTCCGTACTACCCGGATCGTCCCCTGCTGCGGCAGGACCTGGCTCGTCAGTATGACAATATTTCCGTGCTGGACCAGCAAGTGGGAGAACTCCTGAAACAACTTCGAGAAGACCAGTTATTTAAAAATACCATCATCTTCTTTTTCAGTGACCACGGGGATGGATTACCTCGCATGAAACGCTGGGTCTACGACTCGGGCATCCAGGTACCCTTACTGATTCGCTATCCGGATCAACAACAGGGTGGCACGATCAACGAGGAACTGGTTAGCTTTGTTGATTTCGCGCCAAGCGTTCTATCCCTGACTGGTATTCCCATTCCTGGGCATATGCAGGGCCAGGCATTCCTGGGATCTCAACAGCAGCCCGCTCGTAAGTATATCTACGCAGCACGTGACCGGATGGATCCAGCACCCGAAACCATCCGAGCTGTTCGTGACAAGCGATTCAAGTACATACGCAATTATCGCGCTGATCTACCCTATATAGGTTTTATCCCCTACCGGGATCGTGCTGCTGGCATGAAGGATTTGTTACAGCTGATCGAACAGAAAAAGCTGGGACCGGACCAGTGGCAATTCAGTGCTCAAAAGAAACCGCTGGAAGAACTCTACGACACGCAACAGGATCCTCACGAAATTCATAACCTGGCCGCCGAACCGCGTCACCTCGAGAAACTCGCGGAATTACGCTCAGCTCACCTGAACTGGACTGCAAAAACCAGGGACCTGGGGCACCTGGAGGAAACCGAGCTCATCAAGAAACTATGGCCGCCCGCTGGAATCCAACCCACCACTGCCAGTCCCACTATTTCCTGGCAAGGGTCTCGTCGAAAAGGAAAACCACTGATGATTTCCCTCCAGTGTACGACGGAAGGAGCATCGATCGCTTACCGGCTCTCCAAGTCGTCTCGCTGGTTGTTATACAGCAAACCTTTTTCTGTTCCCGGAGGGAGTACTGTGACCACCACGGCCATTCGCCTGGGCTGGAAACCCAGTCCAACCATCGAAAAGACATTCCCCTGATCTCGACAAGGCACTGCTAGAATCGCTGGAGCTCACCAGATGATCCCGACCACCAATACACGCCGCGAATTTCTTTTCACTGGAAGCGCAGCCCTCGCAGGGATGCAAGCGGGACGGCTCCCCGTCAGTGCTGCACCTCGACAGGCCGCCAGCGTGAAAGTACTCAATCCCCAGTTGCGTGTGCCACTCTCATTCATCATTGATGACTCAACCTGCCTGGTGAACATGGGGCACTACTGCATGCCCCAGTTCGCGACTGCCTATCCAGACCGAGACTCTTACAAGAAACCGTGGCAGACCTGGCCTCGTGAAATTCCTGATTCCTTCGTTCGCGAATTCGGCCAGTGGTGTGCCAGTCACGGGGTCAAGGGAAAATACAGTATCGTTCCTTATCCAGCTTGTGTTGGCTGGCTGGACCGGGAACTGCCTGGCTGGTCACGACGGCAGTTACAGGACAGCCTGAAGCTGGTTCGCGAGTTGATGGTGCCCAACTGGGATATCCATCCAGAGATGATCACCCATACCCGAGTAATTAACCTAGAAACCGGGCGACCCCTGGAAGAGATCAGTCCCGCCACGATGGAGAATTCTTATCCCCGCACCAAGAAAAGCGTTGACGAATTAGCTGCCTACCTGGCCTACGCACTGCGTATCCTCAAAAACTGTGACCTTCCTTGCGAAGGGGTCACCACGCCGGGTGGTTTCGGCAACCTCGTTAAATCTGAATTATCACTGGCGGTTCATGAAGCCGTCCGTGATGTATTTGGCAGCGAACTGCCCCATTATTTTAAGTACGTAGTAAATGGTGAAGAAAGTACTCAACCTAAACTTGAACACGTGCGATCGCTGGATAGTTCCGATCCCAAGGTCACCGTTAATGTACCGGCCTGTACCGGGGACTGGTTCGGCGGCTGGGACGGTGATCGTCAAAGTGAAGGGGATCGCTACGCAAACCAGAACGCCACGGGTGGACGCATGGTGGAATTGATTAAGCGAGGAGAACCGGCAGTGATGCTATGTCACTGGCCAGGCATGTACACCCAGGGGACCAAGCAGGGATTTGCCGCTTTCAAGAAGGTCGTGCTGGCACTCGAGGCACGTTACAACAAACAGACCATCTGGATGAAAATCAGCGAAATCGCT
>JAZADA010000112.1:0-3717 GCA_036124135.1 Planctomycetota bacterium
GCAACCAGGACAGCAACCAGGACAGCAACCAGGACAGCAACCAGGACAGCAACCAGGACAGCAACCAGGACAGCAACCAGGACAGCAACCGGGACAGCAACCGGGACGCGCTGCCCAGCAATCTTTACAGAACCTGCTTGGTGGCCGCCAGGGCGGCGCCAATCAAGCTCCGATTACCGGTGGTGACTACCGGGAATGGACAGATCAGTTACGAAACGTGGAGGAATTGCTAGAGGATCCGAAGTGGCAAGCGGATGTTGCACGCATTAGAGATCGTGCACGCAGTGTTCGTGCAGAGTACAAGCGACACTCGAAGGACCCGAACTGGGATCTTGTACGCGACAAGATCCTGAATCCCCTGGCCGAACTGCAGGATCAGCTCCAGGAAGAGATATTACGACAGCAATCACCGGACACGTTGGTACCGATCGATCGCGATCCGGTTCCCAACAAGTTCGAGAATCGTGTACGACGCTATTTTGAACGGTTAGGAAACGAGCGATGAGTTGGGACAACCTGGTATGGGGAGCACCGAACTGGTTACCAGTGGTCGCGATACTTGGCGCGATCTCGATCATTCTCGTAATCTGGAATTATCGCCAATCGACAAATCGTCGTGGATTCCGGTTCTTGGCTGGCATGTTAAAGCTGACGTCTATCGCAGCCCTGTTATTCTGTCTCCTGGAACCCTTGTTTAGTGGTGTTCGACCTCGACCAGGCGCTAACCTCTTCATCATCCTGGCCGACGACAGCCAGAGTCTGCAGGTTCATGACAACGATCAGAAGCAATCCCGGGGTGAAAAACTCAAGGAGGTACTCCAGTCGGATCGTGCCTGGCAGGTACGATTGCAGCAGGATTTTAATGTCCGCAATTACAGCTTCGGTAATCAACTGGATGCCACGAGTGATTTCACGACACTGGATTTCCAGGGTAATCGTTCTGCCATGATAACGTCATTGCGGCAGATTACGGATCGTTTTCGCGAGCGTAACCTGGCGGGCATTCTGTTGTTTTCTGACGGCAACGGCACGGACATCACCAATGAGTTGGCAGACTGGACACCCTCGATACCTATTTACCCTGTGGTTTCCGGTACAGATCATCCAGCCCATGACCTACGAGCCCAATTAACGTCCGTACGCCAGACAAACTTTGAGCAAGCGCCGATTACGATTCACGGCGAAGTAAAATCTTACGGCTGGGAAGGTGAGCGAATTGTTACTGAAGTACTGAACGGTAACGATGAAGTCCTGGAGGAATTAGAAACAACTGCGTTAGCCGATGGTCAACCCCAGGAGGTTCGTTTCAAGTTGAGCCCGCAGGAAGCCAAGCTGGACTTTTATCGCTTACGGGTACGCCAGGCTGGCTCCGATGCAGAAAACGCAACGACCACCAGCACAAAACTCGAGGCCACACTCGCTAACAACGAACGGCTGGTAGCGATTGATCGTGGTGGTGGACCTTACCGTATCCTGTATCTTTCCGGCCGTCCCAACTGGGAGTTCAAGTTTCTCCGTCGATCCTTGCAGGAAGATAACGAGGTCGAGCTCCTGGGGCTGATTCGAATCGCTCGCCGGGAACCCAAGTTTGACTTCCGCAGTCGTTTCGGTGAAACCACGAACCCGTTGTTTCGCGGATTCGGCAACCAGGATGATGAGACGGCTGAGCAATATGACCAGCCGGTGTTACTGCGGATGGGAACCAAGGATGCGGAAGAATTGCGTGACGGATTCCCCAAGAATGCAGATGAACTATTTCGGTACCATGCGATTATCGTGGACGACCTGGAAGCAGGATTCTTTACCACGGAACAACTTTCCCTGTTACTGGAGTTTGTACGTCACCGCGGTGGTGGTTTCCTGATGCTGGGTGGCCAGGAGAGTTTCATCAAGGGCGGCTACCAGAAGACTCTCTTGAATGACTTGATGCCCGTTTACCTGGAACGTCAAAACAGCCCTCCCGAGGAAGAGGCTGCTTACCAGTTACTGCTTACTCGAGAAGGTTGGCTGGAACCCTGGATTCGCATTCGTCCTACAGAGGAAGCAGAGCGTAAGCGATTATCCACGATGCCAGCTTTCCAAACGATCAACCCGGTGCGTGGTCACAAGCCGGGCTCCGTCGTTTTGATGCGTGCCGTAAATCAACAAGGGCAGGAACTTCCTGCGCTGGTGGCACGATCCTACGGCGAGGGTCGTTCAGCGGCCCTACTGGTCGGCGATCTCTGGCGATGGTCCCTGCAGCGAGCGACCCCCGAGGAAGACGACCTGGCCAAGGCCTGGAGGCAGACCTTGCGCTGGCTGGTGGCTGATGTACCACAGCGCATCGAGGTCGAGTCACGGGAACAACAGGGTACAGGAACATGGGGCCATGATATTGTCGTGAAGGTCAAGGACAAGGAATACTATCCGCTGGATAATGCCAGCGTAGAGATCACGGTCACCCAGCCGGATCAAACCGTGATCAATCTAACTGCAGAACCGAGTAACGAGCGTGCCGGTGAATACCACAAGAATTTCGTACCCCGTCAGTCAGGCGCTTACCGGGTGGTCGCCACGGTAACTGCTCCGGATGGGAGTCGGTTGGGAACTCGTGAATCGGGTTGGGTCAGCGAACCTGCTGCCGACGAATTTCGTGAACTAGAACCAAATCGCAAGACACTCGATGAATTAGCGAAAAGAAGTGGCGGCGAAGTTTTAACACCTGCTGACCTGGACCGTTTCGTAAAAACATTACCAAATCGAAAAGTACCGGTCACCGAACCATGGGTTTATCCTCTTTGGCATCGAACCTGGTTGTTCGTTTTCGCGATGCTGTGCTTATGTGGTGAATGGGGCATACGTCGCTGGAAAGGTTTACCCTAGATCGAGGACGGAAGGTAACATGATTTCATCAATTCTCTGGATCACCCTGTCTGTCGCGCTTGCGGGAGAACCTGAACCTCCTTGCATGGTCCTCGTGACAGGGGCGGCGGGAACCGAAGAATATGCTACCCAATTCGATCAATGGGCTACCCGGTGGCAGGCGGCCGCTCAAGAAGCCGGCCTACAATTCAAGAGAATTGGTGCCAGTAAAACAGCTACCGACGATCGCCAGCAATTACAGGACTACCTGAAACAAATATCCCAGCAGGCAGATTCTCCGATCTGGATCGTCTTGATCGGCCATGGAACCTACGCGGCCAAGCAGGCCAAGTTCAATCTTCACGGCGCAGACATCACGGCCACTGAGCTAAATGCATGGCTCAAACCTCTGCAACGTCCCATTGCCATCGTCAACTGTGCGTCTGCAAGTGGTCCGTTTATTAACCGCCTGTCTGGCCCGAATCGTGTCATCGTAACTGCAACCAAGAGTGGCTTCGAGGATAACTATGCACGAATGGGCCAGTACCTGTCAGAAACTATTTCTGACAAGGCCGCGGACCTGGACAAGGATGGACAGGTATCGTTGCTGGAAGCGTTTATCCTGGCATCAGGACGGGTCGAGGAGTTCTATCGTCAAAACGGTCGCCTGGCAACGGAACATGGATTAGTGGACGATAACGGGGACACCCTGGGAACACCCGCTAACTGGTTTCGTGGTGTGATTGGACAACAGAAGGCCCGGGGAGCGAACCAGCTGGATGGGCTCCGTGCCAATCAGTTTCACATTATTGCCAGTGACGAGGAAAAAAAACTGAGCGCGGAACAGCGTAAAAAACGCAACGATCTCGAACGACA
>JAZADA010000113.1:0-6572 GCA_036124135.1 Planctomycetota bacterium
GGACAATTGCCAGGCAGCGGCATTGAAATCCAGGCCCTCGATCACGGCTACGCAACCCGTTACGAGAAACAGAATGGCAAGAAGTCTGACTGGTTCACAACCAACGGCGATGTCTTCCCGGTGGGCGAATCAAAGATGAAGCCCTTCCCTCCGATCTCCCCCAATGGCCGTCGCAGCTTTCCTCGCAAGAATCTCAGCAAGGGGGTCGGGCAATGGAATCATTACTATGTCCGAGCCATTAATGGAGAAGTACGCCTCTGGGTTAATGGCGAAGAAGTCTCTGGCGGCAGCAATTGCCTCCCGGCTGGCGGTTATCTCTGCCTGGAAGCAGAGGGGTCACCGATTGAATTCCGCAACATTCGAATTCGAGAACTGCCCTAGTAGGAATCAAGCTTAAACTCCAGGAGTCGTTTTCATGAAAAAGCTCGAACGCCGTGACTTCATGCTTTCTGCCGGTGCCGCCGCATGCATGAGTATCGCTTCCTCCGGCATCGCCGCCACTGCCAAGAAAGCGAAGATCAAGATCGGTCAAATTGGCACCGGGCATGCCCACGCCTCAGGGGTTTTTTCCCAGTTGCGACAGACCGACGACTTCGAGATCGTGGGCATCGTGGAAAACAATCCCCAGCGACGCCAGGCCCTGGGTGACCGATACCAGGGTGTCAAGCTGATCAGCGAGCAACAGCTGCTCAATACACCGGGACTGCAGGCCGTCGTGGTCGAGACCGAGGTTCCGGAACTGTTACCCACAGCTCGTCGCTGTGCCGCGGCCAACATGCACATCCACCTCGATAAACCCGCCGGAGAAAACCTGCAGGATTTCCAGGAACTACTGGATGACATGGGCCGCCGAAAACTCCATCTGCAGATGGGTTACATCTACCGGTATCACACGGCATTCCAGTTCTGCTACCAGGCCGTCGCTGAAGGATGGTTTGGCGACCTGTTTGAAGTTCACAGCGTGATGAGCAAAAAGGTCAACGCGGAATCCCGGAAGAAGCTGGGGCAATTCGCTGGTGGCTCCATGTTCGAAATAGGCTGCCACGTGATTGATGCAACGATCCGCATCCTGGGCAAGCCCAAAAAAATCACCACCCACGGTCGGAAGACGCACCCGGACCAGGACCCCCTGGTCGACAACCAGTTAGCTGTTTTCGATTACTCGAATGCCATTGCCTCGATCCGCAGCACACTCATCGAGTACGAGGGATTCCAGCGACGACAGTTTACCGCCTGCGGCGAATTCGGAACCTTTGACCTGCGCCCGCTGGGAGGAAACTCTTTTCGACTCGCGTTGGAACACCCCAAGGGCGACTACAAGAAAGGTTACCAGGATGTCACCCTGCCCAAGGGACCTGGTATTTTTGTCAGCGCCTTCCGCGACATGGCGGCCATTCTCCGCGAGGAGAAAAAGACGGATTACCCGCTGAGCCACGAGCTGGCGGTTCACGAGGCGATTTTGCGAGCCAGTGGCTACCAGGTCTAATCGCCGCTGCTTGATTTTGCGAGTGGGCGGGCTGCGGGACAGGACCGGCTACCGCCCCCTGAACGGAACCAGCTTCACGGGCGTTCGACACACAAATAAAGGCCTTTTCTCGGCCGCAAACTCTAATGGTAAATTCGCCTTCAAAAAGCTATAATTGACCTGTGATTAATGCTTCAAATGAATCTCCTTCAGCCCTCACCGCCATGGACACTCCAGCCCTCCGCAATCCACTGCGAGACCGCCTCTTGTTCATCCTTCCGCTCGTGGTGGCAGGCTGTTTGTGCTTGACGATAACGCGATCTGCCCAGGGCGATCCAGGAACCGACTTCTTCGAGAACAAGATTCGGCCTGTCCTTGTGCAGCACTGTTACAAGTGTCATTCCGCGGCCGCTCAAGCAACCGGCAAACTCAAGGGTGGTTTACTGCTGGACGATCGCGAGGCCGTCCGTCGAGGTGGCGAAAGCGGACCAGCCGTGGTCCCCCGCAACGAGAAAAAAAGCTTATTACTTTCCGCCTTGCGCCATGAAGAACTGGAGATGCCTCCCCAGGGTAAATTACCGGCCAACGTGATCGCTGATTTTTCCAAGTGGATCAAGATGGGAGCCCCGGATCCACGCGATGGCGTCACGGCCGTGAAATCAAACATTGACCTGGAGAAGGGACGCCAGTTCTGGTCGTTCCAGGCCGTCACGAAACCTGCTTTACCTGCGATTGATAACGCATCATGGTCCCGGACCGGTATTGATCGCCTGGTCGCCGCAGGCCAGCAGGCCAAGGGCCTTCAGCCCGTTGCGTTAGCAGGTTCCGAGGTGCTGGTAAGACGCCTGTACCTGGATCTGATTGGCCTGCCTCCTGCTCCTCAGGATTTAGCTGAATGGGTCAAGCAGTTGGAAACCAGCGGCAAGCGTGATGGTGTGCTGGAAAAACTCGTCGACTCATTACTGGAATCTCCCCAGTTCGGTGAACGCTGGGGACGACATTGGCTGGATGTGGCACGCTATGCAGAATCCAATGGAAACAGTCGCAACGCCACCTTTCCGCATGCCTGGCGTTATCGTGATTACGTCATTGATGCGGTTAACGCTGACACGCCCTACGACCGTTTTATCACCCAGCAGATTGCCGGGGACCTGTTACCCCACGACACTCCCGCTCAACGCAACACGAACCTGGTTGCTACGGGATTTCTGGCCCTGGCCTCCAAGCCGGTGATCCGTGGTAAGAAGGGCGGCTTTATCCCGGACATCGCGGCCGACCAGATTGAGGTCACGACCCGCACCTTCCTGGGCTTAACCGTTTCCTGTGCACGTTGCCACGATCACAAGTTCGATCCCATTCCAACGACCGATTACTATGGGTTGGCTGGCATTTTTGCGAGCAGTCAAACGCTTTACGGTGGTGGTGGCAATTCGATGGGAGGCGCACCAGCCTCGGGGCTTCACCAGCTCGTCTCCGATAATCCTGCCAAGGACCAGGCTTTCGAGCAATACAAGGCCGAATTAGCCAGGGTCACCAAGCGACAAAAGCAAGTCAATAATGAGATCAAGAAATTACGTGTACGACCCAAGAACGGTGAGAAGCCAACACCGCTGACGTCCGACCAGAAGGAACGTTTGAAGGAATTGAACGCAGAAAAAAAACGTCTTAATGTCGACCTCAAGAAGCTACGATCCAATTCCGTGGCCAGTCCGCTGGCTGCCATGGGCATCCGCGACACGGGCAAGGTCACCGAGGTTCCTGGCTATGTGCGCGGCGTTTCCCCCAAGGGCAGTCCCATCTCGCGACGCCTGCTGACCGTGCTTTCTGACTCGGAATCTTCTCGCTTCCATGAACAGCAAAGTGGTCGCCTGGAACTTGCCGAGTGGTTAACCAGTCCCGACAACCCGTTAACAGCCCGCGTGATGGCGAATCGCGTCTGGCAGCATCTGCTGGGAATCGGCATCGTCCGTACCCCGGATAATTTCGGCGTCAACGGTACCCGACCAAGTGATCCCGAATTGCTGGACTACCTGGCAGCAGTCTTCATGGAGGATGGCTGGTCCGTCAAGCGCCTGATTCGGCGTATTGTCCTGACACGCACTTACCAACTTTCAGCCGCACATCATCCCCAGAACTACCAGGTCGATCCAGGCAACATCTACCTCTGGAGACATTCCCGAAAACGACTGGAAGCAGAGGTGATTCGCGATGCGATCCTGGCGGCCAGCGGAACGATTCAACTCGAACCCCCGAAGGGCTCAGTCGTCACCATGCATGGTGGCAAGCTCATTCAAGACAGCCTCACGCCGGACAAGATTCACAAGCCCAGCAATCATCGCAGTGTCTACCTGCCGATCCTCCGCAATGGACTCCCGGAGGTCCTGGAGGTTTTTGACATGGCAGACCCCAGTCTCGTCGTCGGCCAGCGGAACGTAACGATCGTACCGTCACAGGATCTGTACCTGATGAATAACCCGTTTGTTATTGAAAAATCAGGGAAATTTGCACAGCGTCTGCTGCAGGATTCCGATGACGAAAAAGGACGGATACAGCTGGCCTACCAGGTTGCACTATCGCGGTTACCAACCTCGACGGAGCAGCAGAAGGCCCTGCGTTTCGTCCAGGAAATCCAACAATCGCTGCCCGACACCCAAAGTAACGACGAAAAACAACTAACCGCCTGGACCGGTTTTTGCCAGGCGCTGTTCGTCTCCAGTGAGTTTCGATACCTCCCTTGATAGGGAATAGTAATACCAGAGGATCCAAGATGCTGACGCCGCAATCGATTTCACGACGAGCCCTGCTTAAATCCACCTCCCTTGGTTTTGGCACGATGGCCCTGTCAACGCTCCTCTCTGAACAGGTCTCGGCCAAACCTGGCCCGCTGGCACCCAAGTCGCCTCATTTTCCGGCCAAGGCCAAACGTGTGATCTTCCTTTGTATGCGAGGTGCCCCTGCCCAGGCAGACACCTTTGATTACAAGCCGCGTGATCGCAAGGTCGTCACCACGAACATTACACCGACCACCAAGCGCAAGTACGCGGGCAAGGGACCCGCCGGATCCGTGGTGCCATTCAGCCAACACGGTGAGAGTGGCCTTTGGATTGCAGACAGCATGCCTAACCTGGCCAGGCATGCAGACGACTTGTGTATCATCAACAGCATGCATACCGATCTGCCCAACCATCCCCAGTCTTACCTGATGCTACACACGGGTGATTTCCGTTTTGCCCGACCGTCTGTTGGTTCCTGGGCACTCTATGGGCTGGGCACCGAAAACCAGGATCTCCCCGGATTCATTTCCATCAATGCAGAAACACGTGTCGGCGGTGCCCAGAATTATGGCAGCGCCTTCCTGCCGGCCGTTTACCAGGGAACCGCGATTGGCTATGTCGGTGCCGATATTGCCAAGTCAGGAATTCGCAACGTCACGGGAAATCCACTCACCGCAGAACTGCAACGCAAGCAACTGGACCTGGTCCAGTCCATGAACCACCAGTTACTCAAGCAGAGCCAACTGGATACCCAACTGGAAGGTGCCATCCAGTCGCTGGAACTTGGACATCGCATGCAGGATTCCGTGACCGAGGTACTGGATGTCTCACAGGAAACGGAAGCCACGCTCGAACGTTACAACGTAGGCAAGACCAAATCCACGGGGCGTTGCCGGGATGATGATTTCGGTCGACAGTGCCTGTGGGCACGGCGCCTCGCCGAGTCCGGTGTTCGTTACATCGAACTCTGCCACTCGAACTGGGATCAACATGGTAACCACGTGGCTGAGATTCAGGCCAACTGCACCGCCATCGACAAACCCATTGCTGCCTTGATCCAGGACCTGAAGGATCGCGACATGCTCAAGGACACGTTGATTGTCTGGGGTGGTGAATTTGGTCGCACACCACTTTCCGAGGCAGGCAAAAAAGGAAGTGGCCACAATAACCGGGGATTCACGTTCTGGATGGCCGGCGGCGGTTCCAAGGGTGTCCAGAATTATGGAAAGACCAACGAAACGGGCGCCGTGGCCGTGGAAAACAAGGTACACACGCATGACTTGCATGCCACGATGCTGCACCTGCTCGGACTGGACCATGAAAAACTTACCTACCGTTACGCTGGCCGGGATTTCCGCCTGACCGATGTCTACGGTAACGTCGTCAAGGGACTATTGGCATAACCTACACGTACACAATGCGTTTTGCTTCGTAACTGGTAATAGACAATATTCACCACAAACAACGAGCGATACTTATGTTTACTCTTTCCGATCGCATCTCACGCAATCGTCCCATGGGACGACGACATTTCATGCAAGTTGGCGGCCTGGGCCTGGGAGGCATGGCCTTACCGTGGCTCAATGCTCGTGCCGGTTCCGGCACTCCCGGTTCACCGGTAACCGGAAAATCCGTAATCTTCCTGTTCCAGCAGGGTGGCCCCACGCAGCACGAAACATTCGATCCCAAGGTGGACGCCCCCAGTGGTATCGCCAGTGTGGGCGGTGACATGTCGACCTCGGTACCCGGAACTCGTTTCGGAGTCGCCATGGAAAAGCTTGCCAAGCACGCTCATCGCATGGCGGTCGTTCGCAACTACCAGACCAACATGGGACACGGGGGAGTCAATCCCGTTGTCAGTCCCCACCTGGGCAATGCCAATATTGGTGCCGCTTATTCACGAGTGGCCGGTACCAATCATCCCGTTACCGGATTACCAAACTCCATGTTCATTATTCCGCAATCCATCGATGCGGAACAAAAAACACTCGGCACGCGATTTGGAAAGTACGATGCCACGGGATCCCTGGGAAGCGCCTACACGCCCTTCATGCCAGGTGGCAAGGGACCTCTCCAGGAAGCCATGAACCTGAACCTGTCACGCGACCGGTTCGAGGATCGCCGATCGCTGCTTAGCAACCTGGATGACATTCGCCGCAAGTTTGATTCCCTCGCTGAAATGGATGGGTTGACCGGCCTGCAATCCCAGGCTGCCAACCTGATCACCAAGGGAGTGGCTGATGCATTCGATCTTTCCAAGGAAGATCCTCGCACCCTGGCCCGTTACGATACCAGCGGATTTTATGATCCGGAACAATGGCGATACAACGGCA
>JAZADA010000114.1:0-6589 GCA_036124135.1 Planctomycetota bacterium
CTGCTGCCAGCCAAGTGGAAACTGAGTCCACGCCCTGACCATATTCCCGCCTGGGACAGCCTCAGCAAGGAAGATCGTCAGTGGGAAGCGGACCGCATGGAAGTCTTTGCCGCCATGGTCGATATCCTGGACCAGAATGTCGGACGCTACATTGAGTTCCTGGAAAAAAAAGATCTCCTCGACAACACGCTAATCCTCTTCTGCTCCGACAATGGCGCCTGCCCCTTTGAACGAACTCGAGGCCGATACCTGAAACCGTGGGATCCCAAGTCCTACTGGACCTATGACGCCAGTTGGGCTCATGCCGGAAATACCCCGTTTCGGCTCTACAAGCAAAACCAGCATGAGGGGGGCATTTCTTCACCACTGATCGTCCACTGGCCGCAGGGTCTCAAGACGTCTCCCGGTTCCACGACCGACCAGGCGGGACACCTGGTCGATTTCATGGCAACGTTCGCAGACCTGGCTGGCGCCGACTATCCGAAGCAAATTGGTGATCGCCAGATCGACCCCCTGCAGGGAAAATCACTGCTCCCCATCTTCCAGGGAAAACAACGTGAGGGACATGAGACGCTTTACTTTCATTTCGGTACGGATCGCGCATTGCGGCAGGGACCCTGGAAGCTGGTCTCCGCCAAACTGGGTAAGTGGGAACTCTACAACCTGGAAGAGGATCGCACAGAAACCAATGACCTGTCCGCCAGTCACCCGGGTCGCGTGAAAGCCATGGCGGCCGAGTGGTTTCGCCTGG
The DNA here is from genome assembly GCA_036124135.1 of Planctomycetota bacterium. Taxonomy (GTDB): domain Bacteria; phylum Planctomycetota; class Planctomycetia; order Pirellulales; family Pirellulaceae; genus JAZADA01. The sequence goes on from JAZADA010000114.1 coordinate 752, forward strand.
GCAAGGATGTGGATCGTCTGAAAGGGAGGCACCTGGCCCCGGTAAGCAATAAAACCAAACCGCTCAATTTCCGTCGCGACACCCGGTCTGGAAAGGCGAAACAGGACCAAAAGAAGAAATAGCTCTTCCTTAACAGGCCCAGTTGTTCTTGATCTAAAATCTCGGGCTGCTTAGAATATCCATCAATCAACGTTGATCTATTGAGTCCATCACCGCATCGCGAGCAACTCGGAGGGCTACCCCGTGCTGAGAGTATCCTTTGGCCGTAGTAAACGGAATTGCGCTGGAATTTCACGTCGGAATTTCCTCCAGGTGGGATCCCTTGGTTTTGGTGGACTGACGCTCGCCAACTTAATGGCGGCCCGCGCCTCGGAAACCAGCGCCGTCAAACGAGATACCTCGGTGGTCTGGCTGTGGCTCAACGGTGGCCCGACTCATATCGAGACTTTCGATCCCAAGATGGATGCCCCGGTCGAGTTTCGCAGTGTCACCGGTGAAGTCAAAACAAACCAGCCGGGACTCACCCTTGGTGGCAACTTCGAGAAAATGGCCACCCTGGCCGACAAGATGACCTTTGTCCGTTCCTTTACGGTTCCGACGAGCAGTCACAATCGGGCGGCCTATTTTGTCAACACGGGTCACAACCAGGGCGAGGATCGCCCGTCATTAGGATCCATCACGTCCCGTGTTCGCGGCTCCAATCATCCGGACACGGGTATGCCAACCTACGTCAAGATGGGACAAATTGGTTTCAATAGTGAAGTCAATGCCATCCCCGGCCCGGCCTGGCTGGGCAAGGCGCATGGGCCTTTTTCTCCTGATGGACCCGCCCGTAAAAACATGGACCTCGCTACCGAGGTGAGTCGCCTGGAAGATCGCCAAACCCTCCTGCAAAACCTGGACCAGTTGCGGCGAGACACGGATGCCAGCGGTACCATCGAAGGGATCGACGGCTTTAACCAGCAGGCCTTGACCCTGATCCTCGGCAAAGCACCGCAGGCATTTGACCTCCAGCAGGAAGATCCGGCAGTCGTCGCCAAGTACGGGGATGGCCTGGGAGCATCCATGCTCAAGGCCAGGCGTTTATGCGAGGCCGGTTGTGGTTTCGTGGCCGTCGCCCTGCAAGGCTGGGACATGCATGGAAATATCAAACGTTCGATGGATAGCCGTGGCCCCCAGGTCGATCGTGCCGTAGCTGCCTTTGTCGAGGACATCTACCAGCGCGGACTGGAGAAAAATATCCTGCTGGTGATTTCCGGGGAATTTGGTCGCACACCACGCATCAACAAGAACGCAGGCCGAGACCACTGGGGGCGATTGAGCACCCTGGCGCTGGCTGGAGGAGGCCTCCAAACAGGTAACGTCATTGGCCAGTCATCGCCGAAGGCCGAGTTCCCGGCCAGCAACACCGTTACCACGCAGGACCTGATGGCGACGGTATTCCACACGCTGGGAATTCCTGCTGGCACGCATTTCGATGATCCCGCAGGTCGTCCGGTTCCCATGCTACCAGCGGGCAACCCCATCCCCGGGTTGATCTAGGACCATCCAGCAAGCCTGCCGATGGCCGACGCTCGCATTGTCGTGTAAAATCACTCTCTCGTGGTTTCATCCAGACACATCGTAGCAGGAGCGGGCTTTGCACATGACTCGTATTCTCATCCTGGCTTGTAGCGCGCTGTTCATATGCATCCCCTCTACCGGCAAGGCAGTGGAAAAATCCCTCCAGCTGGCAACTTTCCAGGTGGATGTCACACCGCCGCTGGGATCGCCCCTCTGCAACGGCAACGTTAAGCCGGTCATGGAAATCACCACGCCACTGACCGCCCGGGGCGTCGTTTTGCTGGGTGCCGGAGAACCGATCGTATTGTGCGCATTTGACTGGGTTGGAATTGGCAACGGCAGCTATGACCAGTTCCGGGGTGCCCTGGCAAAGGGAGCGGGAACAACCGCCAATCGCGTCGCCCTTCACACGCTACATCAGCACGATGCGCCAGGCAGCGACTTCATTACCGAGGGCATGCTCGCCAAGGAGGGGCTGAGCAAACAATTCTCCAACGCTGACTTCGATGCCCAGGTCATGCAGCGTCTCGCTGCTGCTGCCAGACAGTCCCTTGCGAAGGCCAAGCCAATAACTCACTTCAGTCATGGTGCCGGTCGCGTGGAAAAAGTTGCGTCCAACCGCCGGATCCTGGGACCCGATGGAAAAGTAGCTTTCGGACGGATGAGCAAATCGACCAAGCCTGAAGCCAAGGCGGCCCCGGAGGGGACCATCGATCCATTGGTCCGCATGGTCGTTTTCTGGCAGGAGACCAAACCGCTGGTCGTCATGACTTACTACGCCACGCATCCCCAGAGTTACTACGGGCAGGGCCTGGTCAACTGGGACTTTGTCGGCTACGCGAGGCAACTGCGAGAAAAAGCTCTCCCGGGCGTGCCACACATTCATTTTAACGGAGCCAGCGGCAACGTCGCAGCCGGCAAGTACAACGACGGCTCGAAAGAAAAACGCCCCCTGCTGGCCCAACGACTAGCCCGGGGAATGGAATTGGCCTGGAAGACACAACACCGATCCCCGCTAACAGCTCGCGATGTCACCTGGAAGGTGGAGCCCGTCAGGCTACCGGTACGAGCCACCCTGACCGAGAAGGGGCTCACGGCGAACATCAAAGACAAATCCCTGGCGATCAAGAAACGTCTTCGAGCCGCCCGGGACCTGTCCTTCGTACAACGCATGAACAACGGCCACCGCATTCCGCTTTCTTGCCTGCGGCTGGGCAATGCCCACATCGTGCATATGCCGGGCGAGTTATTTGTCGAGTACCAGTTGCAGGTCCAGCAGATGGCACCTGGAAAATTCATCGCCATGGCTGCCTACGGTGACTATGGTCCCGGCTACATCGGCACACGTATCGCTTACGGGCAGGGGGGATACGAGACTGGTGCTGTTTCAAGAGTGGCGCCCGAGGTGGAAAACGTTCTGCTCAATGGGGCCAGGAAACTACTTAACGATTAACCATAACTCACACACATGACTTAACGAGGAAAACGACTATGACTGCTTTCAGGCACCTGTTCACCTTGACCCTGCTGCTGGCAACCACCGCGACGCCAATGGTCCTCCAGGCCCAGGAAACGGATCGTTTTGCGCTGCCCAAGAGCGAGGAAGGCTTACCAGGGGAGGGAAAGCTGCGACGATACGACGGTTACGTCAGGACCTGGGCCGCTCGGCGAGCTGCGTGGTCCAAGCAAGTCACGCAGGATCAAAAAGCTGTGGTCTTCCTCGGCGATTCCATCACGCAAGGCTGGGGCGCCAAGTTCCGCGGCAATTTCGCCGGTATGAAACTGGCCAACCGAGGCATTGGCGGTGACACCACCCGCGGCATGCTAATCCGCCTCCAGGAAGATGTCCTTTCACTCAACCCGAGTGCGGTCGTGATGCTGATGGGAACCAACGATCTCGAGGTTGGCCTCGAACCAGAATTGATTGGTCGCAACTTCACGAAGATCATCGCGGGCATCAAGGCCCACAGTAAGACGACACCGATTATTCTCTGCCGCATTTTCCCCAGCTCGGCCAGTAAGAAACGTCCTGCCGACAAGATCCAGCAGGTCAATGCGATCTACGAGGCGACTGTGAAAGGAGATCCACAGGTCACGGTCGTGGATACCTGGACTCTCTATGCCACCGCCGAGGGGGATGCTAATCCAGAACTGTTCCCCGACCTGCTACATCTCAATGCCGAGGGATACAAGACCTGGGCGTCGGCCTTGCGACCTGTCTTTGCAACCCTGGGATTCTTGGAAACCAAGCCAACTCCGTTCACCCCGGATGCTGGCTTTACCAGCCTGTTTAACGGCAAGGATCTGACCGGCTGGGGATTCCGAGTTACACCTCCTCGCAAGAAACCTCGCAAGCCGCGTCCCAACGCGCCAGTCTTCGTTGAAATCAAGGAAGCCATTTCGTTTGATGGTAAAAAGCAGAGCTCGGACCGACGCTACCAGGCGATCCACGGCAAGCTGGTCGTCACCACGCCAGCCGAGGGGCGCCGGATCCAGCAACTCTGGACCACCGCCGAGTTCGGTGGCAATTTCATTCTCAAGCTGCAGTTCCGAGCCACACCCAATGCAGACAGTGGCGTCTTCATTCGCAAGCCTCAACTGCAGTGTCGAGACTACCTGTTGGCCGGCCCCTACACGGATTTAAAGAAGTACCGGGCGCAGGACTGGAACGACCTGGTCGTGACCGTCACCGATGGTATTGCACATGCCACCTGTAACGGGGAACTGCTGACCGACAAGATGGCGGTGCCAGCCAGCGGTCCGATCGGCCTGGAAGGTGATCGTGGCCAGATGGAATATCGCCACATTCAACTCAAGCAACTCCCCTAAACAACCTGGCATGATGCCAGGGAGATCACCTCTCATGAAAACCTGCTTCTTATCCACGCTTACCATCACGGCCACGATGGTCATGCTGGTCACCTGCCAGGCGACCCTGGCTGCCGACTCGCCAGCCAAGCCGAACATCGTCATCTTTATCTCCGACGACCTGGGACGATTGGAAACAAGTATTCATGGCTCAAAAGATGTCCGTACGCCGACGATGGATCGGCTGGCGGCCACGGGCATGATTTTTGAAAACGCCTACGTGGCTTCGCCTTCCTGTTGCCCCAACCGGTTTTCACTGCTAACCGGACTGATGCCGGCACGGCATGGAGCGCACGCCAACCACAGCAAGGTCAAACCGGGGACAAACTTCCTCCTCCCGATCCTCAAGGCCAGGGGGTATCACATCGTTTCCTTTGGCAAGGTGGCCCACGGCAGAAATGCTATGCCGGGAACTGATTTCAAAAGCCTCCCGCCACGGAACATGTCACAAAACGTCCGAAAGTATTTCAATGGCAAGAACATTGCCGGGCCCGTCTGCCTGCTCGTCGGCGACCGGCGCCCCCATGTCCCCTGGAGCAAGGAAAGCACCTACGACCCTGCCAAGGTCACGTTACCACCGGACTTCATTGATACACCGGAAACACGTCGACACTGGGCCCGCTACCTGGGCGACATCACGGGCATGGACGAGGAGATGGGACGGATCTACGAGTTTACCCAGGAGAAACTTGGTAAGAATTCCATCTTCCTCTTTACCAGTGATCACGGCGGACAATGGCCACGGGGCAAATGGAATCTTTATGATTCGGGAACCCGGGTGCCACTGGTCGTCAGCTGGCCCGGGAAGATTGCTGCCGGCAAACGAACCGAGGCGATGGTCAGCTGGGTTGATATTCTACCGACCATGCTCGACCTGGCCGGTTGCGACGTTCCCGCCCAGGTCGATGGCAAATCCTTTGCCACGGTTCTAACCGGTAAGCAACAGGTTCACCGCGACAGGATTTTCACGACCCAGACCGGCGATGGTGTCATGAACATTTTCCCCATGCGCAGCGTCCGCATCGACAACTTCAAGTACATTCACAACCTGCGTCCTGATGCCTATCACACCAACCATTCTGATCGCTTACGCAAGGATGGGGCCGGGGCCTACTGGGATTCCTGGGACCAGGCAGCCAAGACCGATCCGCAGGCCGCTGCCATTATCAAACGCTATTACACACGTTCGAAAGAAGAACTATTTGATCTCACCAAGGATCCGCTGGAATTGAACAACCTGGCTGAGAAACCTGAGTACCGCAAGACGCTTCGTCAGCTCAAGGCGGAACTGGCAACCTGGACCACGTCGCAGGGTGACGCGCTGCAACCCCATCGCCAACCCCACCTGATTTCGAAACCACTTCCCACCGGGGAGCAGCTCCTGAACCAGAAACCAAGGACCAGGAA
>JAZADA010000115.1:0-8826 GCA_036124135.1 Planctomycetota bacterium
ATCTTTGTTGCTGTAACGCTTCGGCCAGTGCTGTTTCATCAACGACTTCACCACGCGAAGTGTTGATGAACAGGGCGCCAGGTTTCATCTGTTCGAATCGTTGTTGATTGAACAGGTTACGTGTTTCGTCACTGAGCGGGACATGGCAGACGACGAAGTCAGCCCGGGCCAGGACCGTTTCCAGTGATTCCAGTTGGACCTCCAGTGCCTGCAGGTGTGCAGCGGTTGGGTCGACGTAGTCATCGTGGGCAAGGATGGTCATGCCAAAAGCCCGCGCACGCTCCGCGACCAGTGTACCGATCCGGCCGATTCCCACGACTCCCAGTGTTTTACCGGAGAGCTCACTGCCGGTGAAGGCAGCACGGTTCCAGCCTCCCTGCCGGGTGTCGGCAACGGCCACGGGAATTTTGCGGGCCAGTGAAATCATCAGGCCGATGGTCAGTTCTGCCACGGAAAGCGAGTTTTCTCGCGGCGCGTAGGTGACGACGACTCCTGCCTCCGTGGCGGTCTTGGTGTCGATATTGTCGAGACCCGCCCCGGCTCGACCAATGATTTCCAGCTTTGATGCAGCAGCAATCAGGGGCGCGGTGACCTGGGTCTGGTTTCGGACAATGATCCCTCGGACCTGGCTGACAAGCGTCAACAGCTGTTGAGGATCCTGCCAGGCATCCGGTTCAAAAGTGACGTCAAAATCTTGGCGCAACGAGTCCATCGCAGCGCCCACGATATTTTCAGTAACCAGTATGTCTGCCATGGTGGCACGGATATCCTTCGTGGCAGTGACCGTTAATCAAATTGGCTGTAGTCGACAGGCTGATTGCAATCGATACTCTGATCGACGGGGGCCATGGGGTATTTCAACCCGGTGGCACAATTGAACAGGACGGCGGTCTCGTCAGGACTGACACGGCCACTGGCAATTTCCTTCTTGTAAGCGGCGTACGTTGCCGCACCCTCGGGACACAGCAGGAAACCTTCCTGTTTGGCAACCTCCTCACCGGCAGCCAGGATCGCCTCGTCGTCTACGGCCGTTGCGAATCCATCGCTTTCCCGGACTGCCCGCAGGATCAGGAAATCTCCAACGGCCACGGGCACCCGGATTCCCGAGGCGACAGTGGCTGCATTTTCCCACAGCTCGGCGTGCTCGGTACCTTCCTCGAAGGCCTTGACCATCGGGGCACAGCCGGTGGCCTGGACCGCTACCATGCGGGGAAGTTTCCCGGTCAACCAGCCGATTTCCTGCAGCTCGTTGAATGCTTTCCACATACCGATCAGCCCCGTACCACCACCGGTCGGATAGAAGATGACGTCAGGTACCTGCCAGCCCATCTGGTCGGCCAGTTCCAGGCCCATGGTTTTTTTCCCTTCAATCCGGTAAGGCTCCTTGAGCGTGGAAAAATCAAACCAGCCAGTCGCTTCTTTTCCCTGCCCGACAATTCGCCCACAGTCATTGATGAGTCCATTCACACGCCAGACCTGTGCTCCCTGGGCAGCGATTTCTTCCACGTTGATGGGTGGTGTGTCAGCCGGGCAGAAGATGTAGCTTTCGATTCCAGCTCGACTGGAGTAGGCGGCTAGCGCGGCTCCGGCATTGCCGTTTGTCGGCATGGCGACTTTCGTAATTCCCAGTTCCTTTGCCATGGATACGGCCATGCAGAGCCCCCGGGCCTTGAAAGAACCCGTCGGTAATCGTCCTTCATCCTTGATGATCAAGTCACCACGTCCCGCTTTCAGGCGAGGGAGAGAAACCAGGGGGGTATGGCATTCACCGAGGCTGATGATGTTTTCTGCTTTACGCACGGGAAGGAACTCGCGGTAACGCCACATGTCCGCTGGCCGCTGGGCCAGTTCTTCCCTGGAGACTGCCTCGGCGAGTGCGGCTAGATCGTACTTGACCAGGAGTGGTTTGCCAGCCTGTGAAAGTTCGTGAACCTGGTCTGCTGCATAGTGATCCCCAGCCATTCCACATTCCAGGTGAGTGACAAAGGTGGATCGTTCCGTGGTGAGATTCTCGCTGTTTTGCATGATGCTCCTGTTGCTTGGTTGACTTGATTCACTTGGTGACTCCAGTTGCCTTACCCCTTCGGAAGGCTTCCGATCAAGGTTTTTGCCATCCACACATGACCCAGATCGGGGTACCACCACTGGAATAGGTTTTCAGGTGTTCCAGGGCACCCGTTTGTTGATTGATACGATAGGCGTAAAGATTGGAGGATCGTTGCCCGGCAGCAAAGACAAAATTTCCAGTCAGATCGATGCAGAATGATCGAGGATGATAACCGGTGGCATAATGCCCGACGATCTTCATGGTGCCGTCCTCGGGATTAATCGAGACGGCAGCCAGCGTGTCTTTCATGGCGGTGCCCTCGGGACGCTTGGTAACGTCTCGATTGGAGACGTAGGCAAATCGGCCGTTGGGTGTGATGTTGATGTCTGCGGCTGCACTGTTGCCCTCGTAGTTCGGAGGCAGCGTGGAGAGAGTATTCACGAGTTTCAGGGTGCCCTTGCGGGGATTGAATTTCCAGGAGGAAATGCCACCACCTCGTTCATTGGAGGTGAATGCCATTTTCAGCGTCGGGTGGTGCGCGATGTGACGGGGCTGATGGTAGAGATGGTCTTCATCGGGACCCTTGGCAAAGGGACGCTTGTTGGGTACCAGCTTACCTGCGGTGGGATCGAGGACGTACTGGTAGACCTTGTTGGGAGCCGTGTGGGGAACAAACACGAATTTTCCGGAAGGATCGACCTCGATACAGTGAGCCGTCTTCTCCGTCTTGTGCAGATCCAGCATCTCGTCGGTGCAAAGACCGTCAACGATCCGGTACATGGTCACCTCGCCCGGGCCGTAGTGAGCAGCCAGCAGGAATTTTCCTGATTTGTCGACCTGGATGTAAGGGGCTCGGGAATTGATCTTGGCGGTCTTGAGTAATTTCAAGGAGCCGTCTGCCTGTCGTTCGAGCGTGGAGACAGCTGCGGCCATATCGCCTGCATTGGTTTGGGCTGCATAGATCAACTTGCGATCCGGCGAGAAGGCCATGGGACCAAGGTTCCCTGGAAGGGTGATTTTGTGTTTCTCTTCCAGGGCCCCGGTCTTTTCATTGATCGCCGAGACGACCACGGTTTTTTCCTGGAGTGAAGCCAGGTAAAGGAGTTGCTCGGCAGCCTGTAGTGGCCTGGCAATGATGGAGAGGATGAACAGGCCGGTGAGTAGTGGTATCGATTTCATGGGATTGGGAAACTCCTCGATAGGTTTAGGAATCCGTCGGCGCGGTAACGTCTTTGACCTGCGAATCCGTTAGTTTTTCAGACCAGCAGGTTGATTACAAGGACCTGATAGCTACAGGGGGAAACAGCAGACAGTATTAACACGCTGGCCACATATTGTTGTACGAGTAATTCCTGATGAGTCTCGCAGGATTTGCTGTGCCAAGTGATGGCCAGCGGGATTACTGCGTTTGATTGTCGATACCTGGAATTTCAAGTTCTTCCAGCGCTTTCAGGCGTTCTTCAGTGGGTGGATGGGTGCGGAAGTGGTTGTGAAATTCGTTTGCTAGTACTTCCGGTATACTGGTCGGATTGTCCTTGCTGGTAGTAATGCCCAGTGATTTATAATGTTCTATCATGTGTCGTTCGAAGCTCAACGAGGCCTCCCGTGAGTGTCCGATTTTTCTCATGCGTATGAATCCGTATTTATCAGCTTCGAATTCGTCATTTTCCGAAAATTGCAGGGCATAGAGGTTGTAGAGCTGACTCACTGGAATCGTGGCCAACCCACCGGTGACCTGTGCTGCGCGAACGGCAAGAGTAAAACTATTGGCACAGTGCTTCAAATCAACATGTCCGATCTCGTGCCCAAGGACATACTGTAGTTCAGCATCATTTGTCACAAAATTTAATAGGCCTGTGTGGAGGTAGATATAACCTCCTGGCAGTGCAAATGCATTCACGGACTCATCTTTGACAATCGTAAAGGTATACGGAATGCCCTTGCGATCTCGGATTGCCAGCAACGGTTCAGCCAGTTTTTCGATACGTTGTTGCTTTGCGGGAGAATTGACAACCTTGTGTGCCTTCAAGACTTGCTTGTGGACCGATTTACCAAGTTCGTTTTCTTCGTCGTCACCCAGTCCGATTACTTCCTGGATAACGTCTTCAGTGGTTTTAATGACTTCCCGACCTAAGTCAAAAACTCCGGTGACGATATCCTTAGGAGTGTTCTGTTTGTTGCCACCCTTGTCATCAGTTCCTGACCCTATAATGTCCAGCATTTCGTTTAGGATAATGGACGGTATTTCTTTTGCGGTTTTCTTGACTTCCTTTACACCTTCCTGAACCGTTACGGGTCCTATTTTCTCCAGTGTTTCACGAGTTTTCTGGTTTTCCTTGCGGAGCAGAATAAAAACGGCAATGACCAAACCGATAATCGCCACGCTGACTAGCAGGAGGAGTTGTGAATTTCCGGATCTGTTTTTTGTGGACCTGTCTGACATTATTCAGTGCTCTTAATATTGAGAGTAAAGTTTAGCTGTGGTAGATGAACGCTTTTATCGTGTGAAAGCAGCAAGTGTTTCGCAGGACTTCTGGTCATTGTTAGCATGATGAAAAATTTCATGCGAGGTGTTTTACGTTGTTCGTGATCGATTCACGGACAGCTCCGTCGGCGCGGTCTCGCCGACGCCCAGTAACTTGGCAGCATTGTGATAGAAAACGTCTTCTACCTGTGAATCCGTTAGTTTTTCAGACCAGCAGGCCCATTTCAAGGACCGAAGGTGTTCCAGTCCGATTAATACCGGATTAATCTGAGCGTGGTTTTCACCCCAAACAGGTGTGTTCTCATAGAGCCAGATGAAAGTGTCAGCAGCGGACAGGGATCGACCTCGCATGTGACTGATCGGCAGGTCGCTGCCATACATGAGTCGATCGTGACCGAGGATGCGAATGATGGCCTGGTGGGCAATTGGCTCACAATTGGCACTGGTATCAAAGTAGAGATTGTCCAGCCCTACCAGGTCAGGGAGGCCTTCCAGGTTATGAGCTGGCTGGAAAGCACGGCCGGAATGGGCCAGGATCAATTTCATGTCCGGGTATTTCTGGCATGTACGGCGAATCCATTCCCGGTTGGCCGAGTCACCAAGGGCGCGTGCCTTGACGATGTGCAGGGTGATGGCCAGCGATTCCTCGTGCGCTACCTGCACGAATGATTCCGGCAGGAACGCGTCAATATCTGCGTTCCAGGTGGGATCCGTGGCGGCCATGGTGTGGTAACACTTCAGCCCGTGGAGTCCTAGTTCACGGACCTGCTCTCGAATCCATTCTGGGTCATCCTCGGGCTTCACGAAGAAAAGTCCTCGGGATTTAGGATCGTGTGTGAGTTGTTCCGCGATCCACTGGTTGGCAACCAGTGACTGCTCGCGATGTTCTGTCGTGATGAAGGGAATGAACAACGCATGGGTCGTACGGCCGGGATGAATATCTTCCATGCACCGTTGGTACTCCGCATACCCGCAATCGCCCTCAACACCGGGAAGCGTCCAGTTGATCAAGTCGCTTTTCCAGAGATGGGTATGGGCATCGTAGATACAGTCGGGAAGGAATGATTCCAGCTCGCGTTGAAAGAATTCGATATCGACCGGGCTTGTAGATGTTTTTTCAATCACGTCACGGTATTCCTGCGGTTGTCTTGCGAGGGGTTCCAGTGCACCGGTTATCGTAGACCACGGGAAACCATTTCGCCACGGGCCTGATCGTCATGGCCTCCGACGTGGTACCGTTGTTTTACCGGGAAGGGAACAATAAATCGTTTCCCGTCCAGGCACTGACCTGCCTGGACGGTGACGTCCTGATGGCAAAGCTAACGATCTGCTTGCAGCGTGCTCAGCTTGAGTTGCTTGCGAATGCGGGGCTTTCCATCCAGGTCGATGATCTGTAGATCGATGGTGGGATCTGACGCTTGCCAATCAACCAGGATTGTACCGAAATTCGCCTGGTGATAGGTTTCCGGTACTGCCCGATACTGATTGATCGTGGGGGTGCCACGACCGTGCGGCTGGTTGAGGCTGCTCGAGGTAATGTCGAAAACAGGATATCCCGTGGGACCTGGCAGGCTTGCTATTTCGGCCCAGTGACGATCACCACTCATCATGATGATACCATTGGCCTTGGTTTGCTTGATCAACTTGAAAAGGCGGGCGCGTTCGAGCGGAATATTCGACCACGTTTCCTGGCCGGAAGATTCGGCAATGTACTGGATGCTGGTGGCAATGATTCGCAATTCAGCAGGCATTCGCAATTGTTGTTCGAGCCATTTCCACTGGGCCTCTCCGAGCATCGTAACCTGGGGGTCGTTGGTTGGGTAATAAGGTCCCCCAACACGCCTTTCACCGCGCTTGAGAGGGCCACGAAAATAACGCGTATCGAGGAGAATAACCTGTGTGCGCTGACCCTTGGGGCCGTAGATGTGTGCGTCGTAGACGCCCGGTCGTTGGCGTGCTGCGGCATGGCGAGGAAGTTTCCAGAAATCAGCAAAGATTTGCTGAGATTCGACCCTTTTCGAATAGCTGGCACCAGCGTCGTTGGCACCATAATCGTGGTCATCCCAGGTCGCCAGGACAGGACAGCTGGCCACCAGGCCGGCGAACCCTGGATTGGCCCCCAGCTTGTCATACTTGGCCTTCATGACGGACATGTCCGTCGTGTCTGCATAGATGTTATCTCCTAGGAAGATAAACATTTCCGGGCGTTGATCCCGGATTGTCTGGAAGATGGGCATCGGCTTATCCTGCTTGATGCAGGAGCCAAACATAATGCGGGATAACGGCTTCAGGGCCGGATCTTTTAACTGCACCATGCGCTTGTGAAGCTTGGCGGTCAGTTCCTGTCGCACGCGAGCGTGTTGGGGATCCTGGGAGGCAGCCAGGTTGGTAAGCTCGTGAGGATCGTTGACCAGGTCATATAATTCGGCTCGCCCCGGACTGGCAAAATCCTGCATTAGTTTCCATCGTGGAGTCCGGTATCCGCGCATCTGGGTGCGTGCCCCGTGATGCATGCTGTATTCCGCATAGAAATCGTTGTCCCAGGCAACAGGTTGTTGCTTGAGCAGCGGCGTGAAGTCGTGGCCGTGAATCGTGATACCTGCAGGGACATCAACACCAGCGATCTGCAGCAGCGTGGGAAACCAGTCCAGGTTTGAGATGGTTTGAGAGATCGTGGTTCCTGGTTTGATGACACCTGGCCAGCGGATTGCCGTGGGGACTCGTAGTGAAGTATCCCAGAGGTTGGGGCGGCGGGCGGCGGGAATCTTGGGCCATTGTTGTGGCGGATTCTTGGTCAGTGCATAAATCGAGTTGCCCTTGTACCAGACGCCATGCTCGCCGAGGTTGTAGCCGTGATCACTGGTGAAGACGACAACCGTATTTTCCGCGAGCTCGAGTTTTTCCAGGAGAGCCAGGAGTCGTCCCACGTTCCGGTCGACACTTTTAACGGCGGCCAGGTATTCACGTGTTCGTTTCTTGATCAGCGGGACATTCAGGTTGGGGAAATCTGGATTAGGGATGGCAGGATCCAGGTCCTTGAAGGGTTCCCAGTCCTCTGGTCGTACCGGCAGCCAGGCCGCATGGGGAGCTCGGAAATGCAGTGATACCAGGAATGGACGTTGCTGGTTCTGGCGAATGAATTCGAGGGCATGATCGGTAAAGATGTCACACGTATAGCCCATCACTCTTTTCACCGTGCCGTCTGCCAGTTCCAGGACCGGGTTCTTGGGAGGGCAACCGCCTGTGCGGATCCCCAGGAAAGTGTCGTAGCCGAATTTCGTGGGATGATGCTGGTCCTGGGCGCCCAGGTGCCACTTCCCAAAGAGACCATTGCGATAGCCGGCCTGGGAGAGTAGTTGAGGCCAGGTAGGAGTCCCCGGGCGCAGCCCCAGTGCCTTTTCATTGCCAGGGTTGATCCAGTCGGTGATCCCCATTTCCGTTCCATAACGACTGGCAAGCAGTCCGACCCGCGCCGGGCTGCAGACCGGCGTGGTAACAAAACTGTTCTTCAGGTGGGCTCCCTCGTGGAAAATCCGATCGATGTGAGGCGTGATGAAGCGTTGATCGCCAGCTGCGTTAACGGCAAAAGGTGCCTGGTCATCGGTGTAGATGAAAACGATGTTGGGAGCGGCCAGTAGGCTCTTGCAGCCCAGCAATAAAAGTGTCGTCAGCGAAAGAAGTTTGTTCATAGTGATAGTTGTCCGTCTGCTGGAGATAATTAAACTCGTTGATCAGTCGACCCGTTCTTTCTCAAAGTCACCAGGATTGACCCAGCCTGCCCGTACCTTTTCCCCCTTGATATACCGTTCGTGGAATCTCACATTACCGGCGTTCATAAAGGGAATCGTGTCGAAGTAGCCAGCATTTCCGGTAAGCCGGGGATCTTGCTGCTTTTTGAGCCGGGTAACCATTTCCGCAGCCAGTTGCTGTTTGAGCTTCGTGAATTCCGAGTCCTTGGCCAGGTTGCGAACACAATCAGGATCCTTGTCCAGGTCATAGAGTTCCTCGGTGGGACGTTTGCCGAAATTCATTTTCCAGTAATCAACCAGCGTGCCATCGCGTCGCCCGTTCAGCAGCAATGTCTTGGTTGGACTGCCGTCACAGTTGAGATACCCGGTTTCCGGGTTCCCGGCGGGCCAGCGATCGGTTTCATAGTTGCGAATATAGAGCACGTTGTTTTTTACGATTCCGCGAATCGGGTAGCCCCAGTCGTTGGGCCGGCCAATATCATGGCGTTCTTTTCCAATCAAGACGTGATCTCGCTGGGTGTTTACCTGGCCACTCTTTTCGCTGC
>JAZADA010000116.1:0-14329 GCA_036124135.1 Planctomycetota bacterium
CTTCCAGGGCCCGGGCCAGGTTCAACGGCGTCTGGCCCCCGAACTGGACAATGACTCCATCCGGCTGCACCGAATCACAGATATTCAGCACGTCTTCGGTAGTCAGCGGCTCGAAAAACAACAGGTCACTGGTATCGTAATCGGTGCTGACGGTTTCCGGGTTCGAATTGACCATGATCGATTCGATTCCCAGTTCACGCAACGCAAAGCTGGCATGACAGCAGCAATAGTCAAACTCGATTCCCTGGCCAATGCGATTGGGTCCACCACCCAGGATAATGATCCTCTTCTTGCCTGGATCCTTGGCCGGGGTTTCATCCTCGTCCTCGTAGGTGGAATAGAAATAGGGCGTGTAGGCCTCGAACTCAGCGGCACAGGTATCGACCGATTTAAAGGTAACCGTAACATTCCGACTTTTCCGCCACTTGCGAATTTCCATCTCGTTGCTGTTCAACAACGTGGCCAACTGCCGATCCGAGAAGCCGAATTTCTTGGCCTTGCGAAGCGTGGCATCGTCTACCTTTTCTGCTGAGCCCAGGTCTGCCAAGTGGTTTTCCATTTCAACCAACTCCAGGAGTTGGTCAAGGAACCAGCGATCGATCTTCGTCAGTTCAAAAATCTCCTCTACGCTCATACCGGCTTTCATCGCATAGCGTATATACCACTGTCGCTGCTCACCTGGCGTCGCCAGCCTGGCCCGAATCTCCTCATGGTCTGGTTCTTCATCGGTTCCCCAGAGATCCTTGCCATCACATCCAAAACCAAAGCTACCCACTTCCAACCCTCGCAGGGCTTTCTGGAAAGACTCCTTGAAAGTGCGCCCAATGGCCATCGTTTCTCCCACGCTTTTCATCTGCGTGGTCAGGCGAGCATCAGCATCGGGAAATTTCTCGAAAGCAAAGCGAGGAATCTTGGTCACCACGTAATCAATGGTGGGTTCGA
Source organism: Planctomycetota bacterium (assembly GCA_036124135.1). Classification (GTDB taxonomy): domain Bacteria; phylum Planctomycetota; class Planctomycetia; order Pirellulales; family Pirellulaceae; genus JAZADA01. The sequence continues at coordinate 943 of JAZADA010000116.1, forward strand.
AACAGGCCATGGTTTCCCGGGTAATGTCGTTGGGCAATTCATGAAGTCGATAACCAACTGCCAACTTGGCGGCAATTTTCGCAATGGGGAACCCGGTCGCCTTACTCGCCAGGGCACTGGATCGACTAACACGCGGGTTCATCTCGATCACGATCATGCGGCCATCATCCGGATTGATCGCAAACTGGATATTCGAACCACCGGTTTCCACACCAATTTCGCGGATCACGGCCAGGCTGGCGTCCCGCATCCGCTGGTATTCCTTGTCCGTCAGGGTTTGTGCCGGTGCCACGGTAATGGAATCACCCGTATGGACCCCCATTGGATCGAAGTTTTCAATCGCGCAAATAATGACGACGTTGTCATCCACGTCGCGCATGACTTCCATCTCATATTCTTTCCAACCAATTATCGATTCTTCAAGCAGGACTTCCGTCACCGGCGACTGGTCCAGGCCCTGTCGGACCAACGTATCGAATTCCTCCCGGTTGTAAGCAATCGCGGAACCCGAACCGCCCATGGTAAAGCTCGGACGCACCACGATAGGCAACGGGATTTCCTGCATCACGTCCCGGGCTTCCTCGATGGTATGCACGACATACCCATGGCATACACCCAGGCCAATCTCGGCCATGGCGTCCTTGAACTGATCCCGCTCTTCCGCCTTGGCAATGACGTCTGCCCGAGCACCGATCATCTCCACGTTATATTTCTCCAGCACACCATGCTTGGCCAAGTCCATGGCCACGTTAAGTCCCGTTTGTCCACCCAGCGTGGGAAGCAGGGCATCCGGTCGCTCCTGCTCAATTACCTTGGCAACCAACTCCCAGGTCAGCGGTTCGATATAGGTGCGATCAGCGGAACTCGGATCCGTCATGATGGTCGCTGGATTCGAATTAACCAGGACAACCTCATAGCCTTCTTCTCGGAGTGCCTTACAAGCCTGGGTACCCGAGTAGTCAAACTCGCAGGCCTGGCCAATGATAATGGGCCCAGATCCAATCAGTAAAATCTTCTTAATATCTTCTCGCTTGGGCACGCTGTTGACCTTCCCTGTCACGCTAATGGTTGGCAAATCCATGAAACCCGGGCCATCCTGACGGCATCACGAGCTTCTTTGTGTATAAAATCCCTCGAATTTATCCCACAGCACGATGCCTTTACAAGGACCCTTCCCTGTTTGGCGGGGCCACTTTTTCCGGATAATCGGCAAGACCGAACTCTCCCCTGGGCTTTGGTGTCTTATCAACACCCTAAATCTCCCTGAATATGCCTGAAAACCCCTCGTCGCGACTGCTTAAAGACTGGGCATGTCACGGTGCAGCGCGTTGACATTTTTACGTAAGGTGTTTAGTATAAATATCTTCCCTTCTGTTCATTAATACCCCACGATGTGAGGTGATACGAGGCAGTTTTGTCAAGTCCATCGCGCTCAGGAGTCTTTGCCAAGGCGACGGATTGCCGCGTTAACCAGTTTACCGAAAGCGTCAGCTTTGATCACCGGCTGTACGCGCACGATATCATTGCTTCTCAAGCGCACGCGCGCATGCTCAATGATGTGGGATTGCTCACCGCCGAGGAATGTCAGCAGATCGTAACTGCGCTGGATGCTATCGGTGAAGAAATCGCTGCTGGCTCGTTTCCACTTTGTGACGAGTTGGAAGACATTCACATGCATATCGAGCAGGCGTTGATTGACCGACTCGATGACGTTGGCCGCAAGCTCCATACGGGACGCAGTCGCAACGACCAGGTGAATACCGATTTTCGACTTTGGATTCGAGACGCGATCGATACTGTTGACCAATGGTTATTGAACCTGCAGCGATCCTTCCTCGCACGTTGTACTGCGGATGAAGGGGTTATCCTGCCTGGCTATACTCATTTAAGACGCGCCCAACCCATCCTGGCCGCACATTACTGGCTAGCCTACTGTGAGAAATTCCAACGTGATCGGGATCGTTTACAGGATTGTCGAAAACGTGTTAACGTTTGCGGCCTGGGTGCTGCCGCACTGGCCGGAACCAGCCTGCCTATCGACCGTGAAAACGTGGCCCGACAACTTGGTTTTGATGCCATTGCTGCCAACAGCCTGGACGTCTCAAGCGATCGAGACTTTGTCGTGGAAACCGCTTTCGCGCTCACCCTCGTCGCTGAACACTTAAGCACCTGGGCAGACGAGTGGATCCTGTGGTCCACACAGGAATTCAATTTCCTTGAGTTACCCCAGGAGTTTTGCACGGGTTCCTCGATCATGCCGCAAAAGATCAATCCGGACGTGCTGGAATTAATCCGTGGCAAGACAGCTCGCGTCATCGGCAACTTGCAGGCTCTCCTGGTACTCATCAAGGGGCTGCCCCTGGCCTACAACCGGGACCTCCAGGAGGACAAACCGGCTCTTTTTGATTCCTTTGACACCGTCAAGGCATCGCTCGAACTGGCGGTACCACTGGTAGAAATGACACAACTTAACGGCGATTCGATCGAATCCCAGTTACACCTGGGTCACCTGGATGCGACCAACCTGATGGAATATTTGATTCGACAGGATATACCGCAACGAACGGCACATCATGTGACCGGGCAATTGGTACGGATCGCACTGGACGCAGGAGTCACTCTTTCTGGGCTGCCGCTGGAGAAAATGCAAGCCTGTCACGAGCAAATTGACGATTCTATATATGAGGTCCTCGGGGTGGAAAATGCCATCCGTGCGTTCCAGAGCTACGGGTCAACGGCCCCTGCTCAAGTTCAGCAGCAAGTGCAGAACTGGCAAACGCAACTCGCCGAATAAGAATCGTCCTCTTTACCGGGTGAAGCAAATGTTTAAGACATCACAACTGCGACAGCAAGGCCAATCCCAGGGAGATCACCTGCGATGGTTAATCGCCGTACTCCTTTTCCTTCACGTGCCATTTCTACAGGGCCAGGATGCGAACCCAACGGGTCCCTTTGGTGAACCCGTCGCTCCTGCACAGCCAGTTGCCAACCCGTTATTAAAGCCAGGATCTGATCAGCCTCGTCCGCTGCCTGTCCAGGAACCGCTGGTCGTACGGCTCCTGCGCGAATCAAATCCTACCACTCCTTTCGAACTCGCGCGCGCTGTCCAGCTGATGGTACAAACCAGCCAGCTCAAGGAAGCCAAGCTGTACCTGGTGCGACTGGCTGCTCTCAAGATGAATGCCGAGGAAAGGGCAAATCTTCAACGCGATTTTGGCACGGCTTTTTTCCTACGCATTTCTCGACTTCCCGAGCTCCAACCCGAAGGAGCTCAGCTTGGAGAGTTGGTCGCGGATGCAGCCTATCGTCGGGCGCAGGATCCCCTGCGGATTGCAGAACTGATTGCCCGGTTAAAGGACCCAGCTCCGGAAGTTCGCCTGACTGCCCTGGCTGACCTGAAGCCTAGTGGCAACGTGGCCGTGATTGCCCTTGCCAATATCCTGGCGGATCCAGCGCGTAGCGAGGAGTTTCCAATCATCCGTTCTGCGATAATGCAATTTGCCGTCATCGCGCACGAACCACTGCTGGGGTACCTGCAATCCCCGAATGTGAAACAACAACTGGAAATCATTAACCTGCTGGGGCAACTTGGTCATCCGCGCAGCACCATGTACCTGGTACGTTTAGCGGTCTCCGGCGAGAACGATTCGCTCATCCGCAATTCAGCGCGCCTGGCCTTGTTACGATCAACCGGCGCCGTTCCATCTCCACAAGAGGCCGAACAGTTTCTTCGTAAACAACTGGCGGCATTCGACAACGGGCTGGTACCGGTAGCCGCAGACAGCGATGGGCTCGTTACTCTCTGGCAATGGAACAGTAAAAAGAAAGAAAGCGTTCCTGTCAGGTATGACAGAGCGACCGCATCGATGGTCCTGGCAGCACAGACCGCCACGGAGCTCTACGGCATCGACCAGGAAAATACCGCATATCGTCGCCTCTATCTTCTCCACATCCTGGCAGCCAGCAAGAGCCTGGGTGGCATCGACGTCCCCCTATCTCAACAGTCGGGTGGGGCCGCTGAAATCGCTGCCGAGGCAGGGGTCGCTGTCATTCATGATGTTTTTGAAGAGGCCCTGGCAACCAACAATATCCCGGCTGCCATCGCCGCTGCCGAAGTCCTGGCAACCATCGGTACACCGGAACTGTTGGCCGCTTCCCCTGGTGAACTATCCACGCTCGTCAAAACATTGCTGCATTCGAATCGTCGCTTGCGATTCACGGCCATGCAGACGATCCTGCAACTCGATCCAAGGAAAGCGTTCCCGGGAGCCAGTTACGTCACAGAAGCCCTGGGTTATTTTGTTGGCACTCGCGGAAAGCGAACTGCCTTTATCGGCCATCCATTACCGGCCCGTGCCCAATTCCTGACGGGCATGCTCAACCAGGCTGGTTACCAGGCAGAAAAAGCACTGGTAGGAAAATCCCTGCTGGAACTCGTGCGCAAGCAGACCGATTGCGACCTGGTCTTGATCAGTAACACGATTTCCAGTCCCACGTTGGGAGAACTGATACAGCGTTTCCGAGATGATCCTCGGACGGCCTCGATTTCCATTGGTATCCTGGCTGATCCCGAGAACCTGGAACGTGTCCGCATGTTGGCCACACTTGATCCTCTGACCGAGGTGGTCGGAAGACCGCACACCGTGGAAAACCTCGCTTTTTACCTGGCTCGGCTGGAACAGCATAAATCTCTAAACCGCGTAACGCCTGAAGAGCGGATTCACCAGGCTCGCCAGGCCCTGGGGTGGTTTGCCCGCCTGGCTGAAAACCAGGGCCAGTACCCATTCTATGATTTGTTGCGCCAGGAGCCTGCTCTCATCAGTGCGGTCACGGTGCCAACGTTAACCAGGCAGGCTGCCCCTGTACTCGGATCAATCGGCACTGCCAAGTGCCAGCAAGCGCTTGTCAACACTGCCAGCCGCAACGGTTTGAGCGTGGCGGTACGGCAATCGGCACAACGGGCGTTTGACCAGGCGGTCACGGACCATCGGCTTCTTTTGACACGAGAAACAATCCTGCTGCAATACGACCGATACAATGCCAGTGCCAACCTGGACAAACAAACCCAAAACGTTCTCGGGGCGATCCTCGATACGATCGAACGGCGTGCACGGACAGCACGCTCGCTGGAAACAGACACGGAAGGCAATTGATGTACATGCATCTCTACACGTTGACCATTTATCGTTCTGATTTCTAGACTCTTGAAGCCAAGCATTGTTGCACCATGTCCGATCTGGTACCTCGTCATCTCAAGGAAACGGGCCCGCCGATTCCGGGAATTATCGGGTCGAGCGCCGCGATGGAGATGGTATATCAGTTAACCCGCAAGGTGGCATCTAGTAATGCCTCGGTTTTGCTGCTCGGTGAAACCGGTACGGGCAAGGAGCTGATTGCCACCGCCGTCCACCGACTCAGCGATCGGGGAAGCGGTCCCTTCGTCAAGGTGAACTGTGGAGCGCTCAGCGACAGCCTGCTGGAAAGTGAATTGTTTGGACATGTACGCGGCTCCTTTACAGGTGCCATTGCAAATCGCACAGGCCGCTTTGAAGCAGCTCACACCGGTACTATTTTCCTGGATGAAATCAATTCCACCACCTCGGTCTTGCAGGTCAAGCTGCTGAGAGTACTCCAGGAAAGAGAATTTGAGCGGGTTGGCGATACCCAGACGATCGAGGTAGACACGCGGGTGATTGCCGCCAGCAATTGTGATTTAATGGAAGAAGTTCGCGCTGGACGTTTTCGAGAGGATCTCTACTGGCGATTAAACGTTGTGCCCATTGAAATTCCACCTCTCAGAACGCGGCAAGAGGATATCGCCGAACTTGTGGCCTATTTTCTCCAGCATTATAGTGAAGCTAATAACCGTCACGTCGTTCACCTGCAATCCGAGGCTCTTCAAACACTGACAAAATACGACTGGCCCGGGAACGTCCGCGAGCTGCAAAACTACGTGGAACGAGCGGTTGTCATGGCGGAAAGCGATGAAATGACTGTGGATCTTTTACCGGCAACGGTACGAGGTGAGCAGTCCACTGGAATCATGAGGTCCGGAACAACCGACCTGGAGTCGTTGACCCAGGAAGTGGTTCATCACGGTCTCTCATCCAGTGACGAAAACGAAGAAAACAATCTCTACAGCAGGATTGTTAACCGCGTCGAACGGGAATTGATCTACCAGGTCATGCAATCGTGCAATAACGTGCAAACCAAGGCGGCCGCGCGGTTAGGAATCAACCGGAACACCCTTCACAAGAAACTCAAAGAATACGGTTTTGAAAAATAGACGACGTAATCACCAGGATCGCATCCTCGTATCCATACCTCGCTCAGACAAAATCCCATGCTCTCGATCTCCCATATCATGACCTGGCTTTCACAGGTAAGTGAAACCTGTTTTACGGCATGTTATGCGCTGGTCATGGTGCTGGAGATATCACGATTATTTTTTCGCGTCGCTGTACGACACGCCTTGGTCCTGGCCATTACAGTAGCCGGCCTGTTCGCTCACATCGTCTGGTTTTGCCTCTCGGCCCGAACCACCACAACCACGCCCCTGGTCAGCTGGTATGGATGGTGCATGTTGATTGCCCTGGCCCTGGTCTTTGTTTACCTGTGGCTCAGAATTCAATATCCAGAGAAATCGGTTGGGCTCTTTCTGCTGCCGATGGTCATCGGCGTTATCGGAACGGCCCTGGTGTTTTTATCGGACCAGGAACCGATCGTTACAAAAGCCTCGTTGAGTTTTTGGTCGATTCTCCATGGGATGGCATTACTACTGGGCTCCATTGCTGCAACACTCGGTTTTATTGCTGGAATCATGTATCTCGTGCAATCTTTCCGGCTCAAACGCAAGCTCCCTCCGCGGCAGGGACTGAGACTGCCCAGTCTCGAACAACTGCAACGCTATAATTATTGGTTGCTCACGCTTTCAACAGGACTACTTGCAACGGGACTGCTGGCTGGAATTATTCGTAAGGCCTGTCTTTCCTTTGCTGCCGAAACCAGCGCACCCTGGAATCCTATCGTCGTGATTTCTTCCGTGCTCCTATTACTCTGGTTAATTATCACAGGGCTGTTCGAGTATTTCTATAAACCCGCCCGACAGGGAAAGAAAGTAGCTTACCTGACGGTTACCAGTTTTATCCTCCTGGGAGCTGTGATGGTGCTGGTGTTTTCTGCCGAACACGCAGTCAAGATAGAGAATGCGACAAGCCAAACATTGAATTCCAGCTCTACCTCGGGAAACCAGGGGGTGCAGGAATGAATTTCCAGATCGTTGGTTGTAGCCATCACAATAGCTCGCTCCAACTGAGAGAACAGCTGGCTTTTTCTCCCGATGATACACGGGTCGCGCTGCGCCAACTCAAGGAACAATTTCCAAAATCCGAAGCGGTATTGCTGTCCACCTGCAACCGCGTCGAGATCTATACCGGATCCGTGGAAAGTGATGCCTGCCCTTCGCCGCGCGAAATCACTGAATTCATCGCCCGCTTCCATGGCCTGAATGCCGTTCCACTAACCCAAGAATTATTTGACCACTCCGGTGAAAAAGCAGTGCAACATCTTTTCGCCACAGCAGCCAGCCTGGACAGCATGGTAGTTGGGGAACCACAGATCCTGGCGCAGGTTAAACAGGCATATGAAATGGCCACGGGCGATGATTGCACAGGACCCCTGACTCACGGTGTCTTCCAGGCGGCAATCCGCGTGGCCAAACGAGTTGCCAGCGAAACAAGTATCCATCAACGCCGCACCAGCGTACCAAGCGTTGCTATTAACGAATTTGCTAACCAGTTCTTCGACCATTATGAAGACAAGAAGATCCTCATCGTGGGTGCGGGGGAAATCGCTGCTGAAACCACCCGGTACCTGGTCGACCAGGGTGCTCGAGATATCACGGTCATCAATCGTAACATGGAGCGGGCACGCTTGCTGGCCACGGAAATCCAGGCAGTGGCTCAGCCCTGGGACCAGTTCCAGAGCCTACTGGGCACCGTGGACCTGGTCATCAGCACCACCGGGGCAACCGAGCCCATCATGACAGCTGAACAATTTGCACCCATCAATCGCACAAGGCACCAGCGAACCCTGTTAATCCTTGATTTAGCTGTCCCACGAGATTTCGACACCACGATTAATGATTTCATCGGTGTCTACCTTTATTGCCTTGACGACCTGAGTGGGGTTTGCCGGAGAAACCAAAAGGCCCGGGAACGAGAATGGCCCAAGGCTCAGCAAATTATCCTGGATGAAACCGCTGCCTTCCTTGCAGAAACACGACACCGGACTTCAAGCCCCTGGATTCAACAATTAAAAACCCAAGCCAATTCCATGAAAGATAAAGAGTTGGCTCGGTTGTTTAACAAGCTTGATGAACTGGATGAAACAAGTCGCGAAGAAATTATTCAGTCGTTTGACCGTTTAACCAATAAGCTGCTCCACCCACCCCTCGAATCCTTGCGTAATGACACGACAGAAGGTGGGCAACATGGTTTACTGGATGCTTTGAAGCGACTGTTCCAACTCCGAGACTAGCGATGCCTGCTATGCCTCGTCGTCTTCCCACTCTTCGTCGTCGCCCTCTTCCTCTTCACCTTCGACGTCGTCTTCGTCTTCGTCTTCCCACTCTTCGTCGTCGCCCTCTTCCTCTTCACCTTCGACGTCGTCTTCGTCTTCGTCTTCCCACTCCTCGTCGTCGCCCTCTTCCTCTTCACCTTCGGCGTCGTCTTCTTCATCTTCTTCTTCGGTACCGTCTTCGTCGATGGCGTCCGCCCATCCCTCTTCGTCTTCGTCCTCCTCGGCCGCCTCGTCCTCATCCGCTGTTACTTCTTCCCAGTCATCGTCTTCCCAGTCCTCTTCATCTTCTTCTAGATATTCTTCGTCAGACTCTTCACCATCGTATGCTTCATCGTCTTCTTCGTACCCTTCTTCATCGTTACCCTCATCCAGGTATTCCGCGTCGTCACCCTCCTCCTCGACTTCTTCCACGCGCTCATCGTCCTTGAATTCCTCTTCTTCCATTACTTCTCCCTCGCTGCCCACATGATCACTATTCATCACGGTGTTCTCACCAAAGATATCGGTTGTCAATAATTCCTCGATACTGTCCAGGCCAAATCTTTGCAAAAAACGCTTGGTCGTACCATACAAATAAGGTCGCCCGAGTTCCTCGCTGCGCCCACGGATGCGGACCAGGTCCCGTTCCATCAACTGCCTGAGCATCTCGCCACAACTCACTCCCCGAATCGCCTCGACCTCCGCTCGCAACACGGGTTGGCGGTAAGCTACCACGGCAAGTGTTTCCATCGAAGGTGCAGACATTCGTGATGCTGACTGATCAGCACCCAGGCGTTTTAGCCAGCGACCGAACTGCCAATGTGTTACCAGTTGATATCCGCCGGCGACACGTTCGACACGCAGTACACTCTGCTCTTCCTGGTAAATATGATTTAACTGACGCACCAGCGTTCTGGCTTCCGTTCCGTCCTGCAAGTCTGCATACTCACTTAATTTGCGACTATTCAGCGATTCCCGAGACAGGAACAAGACAGCTTCCATCCTGGCAAGCCGATCCGTACGCATGCCTGGTAAGCTCGTGTCTAAATCCGTTCCTTCTCGAGTGGCTGGCCTATCGGGAACGATTCGGTTTCTGGAAAATCGGGTGTGCCGCCCAGGGGGCGCATTCCAGGTTCCTCGATAGCGCGTCGATGTAGAACGCAATTGAATCGCCGGAATGCCGGAGCGGGTTCTCATGTAATTACCTAAACCCATCCAAGGTAGAAAAAATCTGTGATATCCAGTCCCCTGTGCCCCTGATTGTGTGACGTTTGCGATGTTTCTTCAATAGGGATTATTCATCCTCTTGGTTGCCAAACCCGACAAGCAAACAGACAATATCATAAGTTTACCCAACACTTAAAAAACCTTATCTAATATATGACTTCCCTTTACCTTGACAACAACGCGACAACGGCGGTTGACCCGTTGGTAATGGCTGCCATGGAGCAGTCTTACCGGGATACGCCAGCAAACCCAGCTAGCCAACACCAGGCTGGTCAGCAGGCTCGTCAGGCGATCGATACTGCGCGACATGGGATTGCCTCGACACTTGGGGCCAGTCTTCAGGATCGCCAGGACCAACTTCTTTTCACAAGTGGAGCGACCGAATCAAACAACCTTGCGATCCTGGGTCTTGCTGGAGTTGAGCCCGGCAAGATCGTCATCTCGTCCATTGAACATCCAAGCCTCCTGGGTCCCGCTGAACACCTTCGCCGAAGCGGCTGGGAGTTGGAATTGATTTCTGTAGATTCCAACGGCATCGTCGACCTTAATCATGCTGCAGAGTTGATCACACCAGGCACACGCCTTGTCAGCCTGATGCTGGGCAACCATGAAACCGGGGCAATCCAACCCGTGTCTGAAATAGCTGTGATTTGCCAATCTGCCGGCGTTCCCCTCCACACGGATGCTACCCAGGTCGTGGGAAAAATCCCCGTGGATTTTAACGCTCTACAGGTCGATTCGCTCAGTTTTTCTGCTCACAAGTTTCACGGGCCTCCTGGAATTGGTGGTCTATTAATGAAACAGGGCCTAGATCTTCATCCTGTTTTCTACGGGGGTTTCCAGCAGGCTGCTTATCGACCCGGCCGCGAGTCGCCGGCATTGGCTACCGGTATGTGGTGTGCTCTCGAAATATGCTCCAAGAACGCGACACAACATGAAAACGAGCTTGCCCAGTGTCGAGATCAATTCGAGCAACAGCTGCAAGAACGGTTGCCCTGGGTCATCATTATCTGCCAGGCCGGGCCGCGGCTGCCCCACACCTCCAACATCGCCTTTCCGGGTATCGACCGACAGGCGCTTATGATGGCGCTGGATCAAGGTGGCCTGGCGTGTTCCACGGGTTCTGCCTGTGCCAGCGGTTCCAGCGATCCATCTCCCGTCCTGCTGGCCATGGGCCTGGAAGACGAGGTCGTTGGTGGGGCCCTGCGGTTTAGTTTTGGGCGTTTTAATAAGCTCCAGGAAAGCAGCCGAGCAGCGGAGATTGTTGCCACGACAGCCAGTCGTCTGCGCGGCTCAAATCCTTCTGAAAAAAGGGGCTCTCAGTCTCCCCAGCAGGGTGATAAACAGCTACAATAACAGCTGCTTATAAGTAGTGGAAAATGCGTCTAGAGGGCCTTTCTGAGATAGCCTGTTGCGCTTCACTGTTTCTGTTGGAAAGCCGTGTATTACTGGATGGAGTCTTTTGTGATTCGTGGTACCTTCACCATCCCGCTTGACGATTCAGACCGCGAGCAACGCGTTGGTGGTCTGACATTGGATTCCTATATAGGTGGGAATGAAAATCGGCTTGTTTTCTGTGCCCTGGAACAGCTTGCAGCCAATCCACTGAAGATGAACCCGATCACGTTCTATGGCCCTACTTCCACTGGCAAAAGTACCGTATTACATGGAATTAATGCGCATTGGACTGATTCTCTTGAGCGATCCTCTTTATTGGTAAATAGCGTTGATTTTACCCGTGGCTTCGCCCACGCCATTGAAACCGGATCCGTCTCTGATTTTCGCTGTAAGTTTCAACAGCATGACCTGGTTGGAATCGACGATCTTCAGCTTATCGCTGGCAAGCCCGCTGCTCAACTAGAACTACTTTACTTGCTTTCCTGGAGAACTGAAGCTGGATTACCAACCATCTTCTCCATAGACAGAGCACCGCAGCAGCAACCTGGACTTGGTGAAGCACTGACAAGCAGGTTGGCGGGCGGGTTGGTTATTAAGCTCCAGGCACCAACGCCTGACACGCTGAGGGTTATCCTGGACCAGATGTTAGAGCAGGCAGACCTGGACTTTCCTGTGAATCTGCGGGAAGCCTTGAGTGGCCAGGGTGCGTTTTTGTCTTCGCCATTTACAACCGTCCCCGAACTACGCCATGCGGTCATTGAATTACAGGAGCAATCTGAGCGGCAGGGCGTAACACCCTCCCTTGAGGATGCAGTTGCCTGGATAGAACAAGAGGCCGTCGCTCGTAAGCCACTGGCTGAAACCATTCTTAAACACGTTACATCTTACTTTAACGTTCGATCTGGTGACCTGAAGAGTTCTTCTCGAAGGCAGTGGATAGTGCGAGCGAGAGGTGTTTTCTTCTACCTTGCCCGCAAGCTAACCAGCTTAAGCTATGAGCAACTGGGGCAGTTTATGGGAGGGAGAGATCACTCCACGGTAATGCACGCATGTCGGAGAACGGAATCCCTTATTGGTAGCGATCCAAGCATTGCGTTGGCCGTTGAAAGCCTGCTGGAACAGTTTGTAGATGAAACCGATCCAGCGGCCCTGGCACAGCCATTTGAATCTCGTTGTTCAAAGACCCAGGAAACACAGGAGGTATAAAGTTCTCGTACGTGGATAAGTTGTCTGGTAGGTGTCCGTTGCTGTCACGCTGCCATAGGAACCAAGCTTGCCTTGTGCCGTTGTCGACAGAAAGGTTTTTTAGTCGACAGGACTTGGTCTGTTATCGACAGGTTGCTGACATGATTTCCACAGGTATTACTGGTGGTTTTTGGGCTTGCTTTATCCTTGTTTAAAGTAGTTTCTGTAGCCGCCTGGATCACTTATGGACAAAAACAAGCTCCTTATTAATACGATTACTTTAAATAAATAAATTACAAGTAAAACAAGACAGACAAAGAATTTGAATTTAAAAGAGGTGTGAATCATGAAGGTTGTTTTTGAACGAGAGAGTTTCCTGGCTGCATTTCAATTGGCCGCCGCAGTGGCCCCTAATCGAAGTCCACGAGCGATTCTCGAGAATGTAAAGCTGGAAATCGGCAAGGGTACGTCAACCCTGCTTGCCACCGATACCGAGGTTGGTATCCGTGCCGAAATCACAGGGATTGAATCGGGGGAGCCAGGCGTTGTCTTGTTGCCGGTGGGTGAGTTCGGCAACATTCTCCGGGAAAGCAGCGACGAGAAGTTAACCATCACAGTCAGCGATAGCGGCACGGTGGTTGAAGGGCAGCACAGTAAGTTTCAGTTGGCTAACGCGGATCCAGAGGAGTTCCCAGAAGTTCCGGAATTTACAGCCTCATCTTACGTGGAGTTGCAGGCGTCCGTGTTGAAGGAACTGATACGTCGAACTCTTTTTGCCACGGACAACGAAAGCAGTCGCTATGCCCTGGGTGGTGTTATGCTGGAATTGCAGAAAGATACCCTGGTAGCCGTAGGGACGGATGGTCGTCGACTGGCAAAGATGGAAGGGGCAGTCACCCTGGTGGGAGACAAGCCGTTCTCGGGTTCAACTGTTATCGTGCCCAGTCGATCCATGGGTTTGATAGAAAAGACCTGCTCGGATCCTGAAGCGATAATCAAGATAGCGCCAGATGACAAC
>JAZADA010000117.1:0-5921 GCA_036124135.1 Planctomycetota bacterium
GACAAAGTTCAGGAACCGGTCGATATCGTGGTTACCAGTTGCGCTGGATATCCGCTGGACACGACGTTTTATCAAGCTGTCAAAGGACTCACCGGTGCCCTGCCCATCGTTAAGCAGGGAGGTACCATTGTCATGGCAGCCAGCCTGAGCGAGGGAATTGGTAGTCCCCAGTTTGAGCAATTGTTTAATGAGAATGCTGACCTCGAATCCTTCGTGGACCGTATTCTCAATACAGATTATTTCGTGATGGATCAGTGGCAACTGGAAGAATTGGCCAAGGTGCGACGTAAGGCAAAGGTGAAGATTATCAGCGATGGATTACCCGCGGACACCATTAATCGACTTTTCGTGGAAAGTGCTCCCAGCGTTGAACAGGCTGTTGCTGATTCGTTAGAAGAATACGGTGCCCAAGCCAGCATTGCGGTGATCCCCAAGGGACCCTATGTGCTTGCCCAAACGGGCTGATCGTATCGCGTGCCCCGCGGTACATTAGTGAAGTACCAGGTGTGGCGGGTCATTTCCAGAATTGCCACCAGGACTTTTTCTTGACCGACTTTTGGGTCGGTGCTTTGACACGCTGTCCGCCGGGACCAATGGCGCCGGTCATTCGAACCCGCAGCATCTGGGTGTCGGCCAGTGTCGCATCAGCAAGATTGGCTTGTGTCAGGTTGGCACCATTGAGATTTGCAGAGCTCAGGTTGGCACCACGCAAGTCTGTTTCGACCATGCTGGCATCGTTGAAATTTGAGCGTAATTCCGTCAAGCTCATGTCGGCACGATCCAGGCGAACTCCCGACATGTCGGTCTCGGTTACACGGGCATAACGAAACAGGGTTTCGGAAAGATCCGCTTCACAGAATCGTGCCCGATCAATCGTGGCATCCGTGAAATCGGCACGAACTGCCTTGGCACCTACGAAAATGGATTGATTGAGATTGGCACGCTTGAAGGAGGTTCCTTCCAACTGGCTGTCGGTGAAGTCAGTATCCCGCAAATCGGCGTTGCCAAAATCTGCGCCGGAAAGATCCATGCCGGAGAAATCAGCACCGACCAGTTGAGCTCCGTCAAAAGATCGATTTTGTAACGTATCATCCTCGATGCGCATGAGCACTTCGCGAGTTTCTCGATGTTTGATTTCGAACATAAGAATTCGGCCAAACCGTGTTGTCGTGATGATTCAGATACGAGCTCCTGCCACGGAAAGTTTCCGCGCTGGAGCGAAGTTAAGGAAACTAAAAAGGTTGGATGATTTAGGAGGTAGGCAGTCTTGTATAACCGGGAATATAACGTGTTCAGGATTTCCCCCAAAGACACGTTTTATGTATGCTAGCTGAAAGCACCAACTATATCCATTCTCGCTCTGGAAGAAGAAAACTGTCAAGAGATGCCGTGTTTGAACGGGAAATCAGCATAACTGCAGGTTGGTGTTATCGATTATAACGGCTGTGATAACGATGAGTTGTGTTTTACATGTCTCGGGGTCTCTGCTCCGAACGCTGTTTCTGGGTTTCGTTGTGAATTGTTAAGTCATGAATTTTCACGTTGACCTGGATTGTTTTCGCGGCCCGATGGATTTATTGCTGTACCTGGTGCGAAAACATGAGTTGGATATCACCGACATCCCGATCGCTTTGATTACCGATCAGTTCTTGCAGCACCTGGCCATCCTGGAGGCACTTGATGTCAATGCGGTTGGTGACTTCCTGGATTTGGCCACGATCCTGATGGAGATCAAGTCACGCATGGTGTTACCGCAAATGGACGAGGTTCCAGATGCCGTGGAAGATCCCCGTGACGAGTTGGTTCAACGGTTGCTGGAGTACAAGCAATTTCGAGACGCGGCCAGCATGTTGGAAGAACGTGGGCAGCAATGGCAACTGCGGCGTTCCCGCCTGGCCAATGATTTGCCTCCGCGCCGCATGGAGATCGGAGATCAGCCGATTCAGGAAGTAGAACTCTGGGACCTGGTAAGTGCGTTTGGACGGGTCCTGAGAGATGTCCAGCAGGTTCAGCCTTCCAATATCATTTATGACGAGACACCGATCCAGGTACATATGGAAAATATTTACCAGCGGTTGAATGATGAGGAGCAGGTTGCATTTTCGGAGATGTTTGATCAGCAGATGCATAAGTCTCGGATGATCGGGGTTTTTCTGGCGGTCCTCGAACTGGTTCGACACCACAGTGTTGATACCCGGCAGGACCATTTGCATGGTGAAATCTGGATTGTTCCAGGAGAACATTTCCAGGATGGCGATGATTTTTCTGATGCGGATGAATACGGGGGCGCCGTGGGCAGTTCAGAGCACGTCGATGACGTGGCCGGGGAATAGCCTGGATACGGGGCAGGCTGGCAGAGAAGCTTGCGGGCGCGATTGCTGAGTCAGAACGGCTGCCTCCCCCTTCCCGCTGGTGAGGGACGATCGTACACTGATCGATTCAGCTTGGAGACTTGGTTTCCGATGAAGCTATGATGTTCCGACCGGGATGTTCGGTCCAGGCAGTATTCTTGTTTTGTGGCGCCAGGCGATGCTTAAAAATCTCCCTGTTAAAAAACTGGTTCACCAGGATCTGACGATCGAGGGCTATTCTCGTGCGGCTGTTCAGACATACTGGCGGATCCCCGAGTTAAAACTGGGTTTTGACTTGGGAGCTCACCCGTGGGGATTCATGGGAACCGGGACCTGGTTTATTTCGCACACGCATCTTGATCACATAGCGGCATTGCCTGTCTACGTGGCTCGTCGCCGTATGATGAAGATGGACCCACCAACGATTTACATGCCCGCAGCAGCCATTGATACCATGGAACGGTTGCTGGGATGTTTCTCGCGACTGGATCGGGGACGCTTACCTTGCCAGTTGCTGCCCGTATCGGCTGGAGATGAAATCGAATTGTCACGAGAACTGGTCGTCACGGCGGTTCCCATGAAACATCGGGTCCCTACGCTGGGATACTGCGTGTGGCGTCGTCGACGAAAGTTGAAAGCCGAGTATCGTGATTGCACGGGCGACCAGATTCGAGATCTCCGGCTGTCAGGGACTGAGGTTTCCGAGGAGATCCGGACTCCCGTGGTGGCCTACGTCGGTGACACCGCTCCGCAGGGACTGGATGAATCACCGATCATGTATGAGGCCCAGGTCCTGATCGCGGAAATGACATTTGTCGCCCCGGACCATAGTCCCGACAAGATCCATAAGCATGGCCATATGCATGTTCAGGATTTCGTGAATCGTCGAGATTGCTTTAAGAATGAGCTGGTGATAGCCAGTCACTTTAGTACGCGTTACACGGATCGACAAATACACCAGTATGTCAAAAAAGCGTTGCCCGATATGCTTGATGGCCGCCTTCATCTCTGGATGTAAGGTTGTCTCGGGGAATGAATTCCTGTCGACAGGCATGTTTACCCGGTCAGAGGATGATCCCTGCCATGCAAGGTGGTTTTAGTGACTAAACGCCAGCAAGCATTGCTACCTGACGATCCGCCACGAGCTGCCTATATCCACGTGCCTTTTTGTCGTCATCGTTGTGGTTACTGTAATTTTGCCTTGGTCGCAGATCGTGACGATCTCCTGGAGTCGTACCTGGCAGCACTGGATCGTGAGCTGTCCTGGCTGGGAGGAACGTTTGAGGTAGATACGTTGTACCTGGGGGGTGGGACGCCGTCGCACTTGCCACCACCCCTGTTGCAACAGTTGTTTGAAATGGTGCTGCGACGATTCACATTGGCCGAGAACTACGAGTTTTCCATTGAAGTAAATCCAGCTGACGTTCACCAGGAACTGGTGGATGTCATGGAACATTACCGTGTGAATCGTGTCAGCCTGGGGGCTCAGTCTTTTTCTGCAAGGAAGCTGGAAATCCTGGAACGTGATCACGGTGCAGCCGGGACAGAACAGGCCGTGGATTTATTGGCAAAGGCCATTCCGTCCGTTTCACTGGACCTGATCTTTGCCGTGCCCGGGGAATCACTCGAGGAGTGGTATACAGATCTGGATCACGCGATCCGGTTGGCACCCCAGCACGTTTCCACCTATGGCCTGACGTTTGAACCGGGTACGGCTTTTGAACGCCGTCGCCAGCAGGATGAATTCCAACAAGTCTCGGAGGAAACCGAACGATTGATGTATGAAACGGCCATTGAACGATTAGTCGCAAGCGGCATGGAGCATTACGAGGTGTCCAGCTTTGCCCTGCCTGGAAAACGAAGTCGCCATAATGAAACGTACTGGTCAGGAAGAAGTTTTTTTGGTGTGGGGCCCGGTGCTGCCAGCTATCAACAGGGTCGACGAGTGACGAACCTGCGCAGCACGGTAGGTTACCTGCGACGGGTGCATGCCGGGGAGTCGCCCGTTGTCGAACAGGATGAGTTGGGGCCGGAAGAGCGTGCCCGGGAATTACTGGTCCTGGGGTTAAGACGATTAGAAGGTGTCGATGAAGACCAGTTTGAGCGACACATGGGGTTTTCCCTGGAAGAACTGGCAGGCCCTGCCTTGCGACGATTAGTCGATCTGCAACTGCTGGAAAAGACCTCGGCAGGAATTCGTTTAAGCCGAGAAGGTTTACTGGTTAGCGATTCAATTTGGCCCGAACTCGTGTGAACCGTATCTACAACTGGGTGGACCAGTCGCTGAGCAAGCTCTCGATTTCTTCCAGGTTCAAGGGCAAGGAGGGTACGGCCTGCTGGTGCCTCAGCGCCACTTGTCGCAGATGCCGCGGTTGTAGCACGCGTTCAACTTCCACGTGCATTTCCAGGATCCAGATCGGTAGGTCCAATCCGGAGCCCGTTGGTTGCTGGGCCAGTTGCGAGGATTCTTCTTCCAGTCGTTTCATCATGGTTTGGCCCGGACCACGGTTTAATTCTTCGGCTGCAGGTTCCACGAGTGCCCGCAGGTGAGCAATCTTCATCGGCATCGTGAAACGCTCATTGAGACGATCGTGAATAGCCGTTACTCGGACAGCGTACTTGTTTTGGAGTGATGAGAGTTTATCGAGGTAGTGGTTGGCTTCTCCATCAATACGACTGGCCAATGCCTGGAACCAGAGCTTTGCCGCTCCCGGTTTCTTTCTGCGAATTAACAGTTCATGCGCCAACACGATCGGCTTGAGGTTCCAGCAGATGCGATCGTACTTGATCCGCAGCCTGATTAAATCCAGTAACATGTAAAGCAGGTTTCCCCGGTCACTCTGTGTCGTGGTGCTGTTGTAATCTCGGTAATCCCCGTAGTTTTCCACGATCGCTTCCAGGATCAGGCCCAGATGCTTGGTCACGGTCTGCCGGGAAATCTCCTGGTCCAGATCCTGCAGCAACTGGAACTGGACATCGTCGGAGTTGCGCTCCTGCAGGTTGGTTAGCCAGGGGTCGATACCCTGGTGTAGGATCCCCCGGATGTTACCCAGCGCAAGGAATTGCTGGGTAAACAGTTCTTCCCCGTAATGCTTGATGAAATCGACCAGTCGATTCCAGTTCGTTTCATCATTAACTTTTTCCAGTACCGAGAGTCGCAAGGTGCGACTGTGAGATAGCCAACTCTCCAGCAGGACCTCGGTTAATCTTTCCAGGCAACTGACCAGTCGATTTTCCCGGGCCCGGTCCGGGGAAGATGAATCCTGAGATTCATCATGTGCCGGTTCCTCGAGGTGCCAGTTTTCCGAGGAATCGACCAGGTGGTTTACGATTGCCTGGTAACCGATCGTGAAGACGTCATCGAATTCCGTGACCGCACCCTGTGGGATCGGCTCATTGCGTTCTGCCGTTCGAGCGATTTCAATGAGTTCACGTGTCTCGGACAGCAGGCCGAGTCGTGGCAGCCAGGTTAGCAAGTCCTGGATCGTTCGCTGGCGGGATCGAATGGTGACAATCGTGGCGGGTTCACCCCCCTTGGAAATGGGAACATACAGTAGTGGTTCGTCCTTG
>JAZADA010000118.1:0-6665 GCA_036124135.1 Planctomycetota bacterium
GGCTTGCCTGGTGCGCTGGGTGCCGTCGCTGCAGGGTACGAGCATGTTCGCCATTCTTACCGGTTATATCATTTTCGCGTCCAGCCTTTTTTACATGCTGACGGTTGCGGCAGTCCTGGTCCTGCGAAAGAAAATGCCGCATGCCGACCGGCCCTTCCGTTGTCCAACCTGGGTCCCCCTGCTCTACCTGGTCTTCTATAGCTGGTTTCTGTACAACGTCTACCAGCGGAAGCCGGTGGAGGCCAATATCGGAATCCTGCTCAATCTCAGTGGGCTCCCGGTGTTCGTGGCCGGCTTGTGGTGGGCCCGGCGGCGTTCCGAGGCCTAGCGGTTTTCTACAGGTGCGAAAAAAAACGGGCCCCATTCCGCAGTGGAATGGGGCCCGTGAAGGTTACCCGTAAAACATGGGTGTTACCGGCTTAAGGTTCAAACCCTTCGCCGATCGGATCGCCATCACGTCGACATCCGAGACGTTGGTACGTCATGTAGTCGATCGTTTCTGGGATCAGGTGAACAGAACCGTCCGCGAAGACAAATTGCGCACCACCCTTGTGCTTCGACTTGAAGCCCTGGCTGGTCTGGCGATTTCGCCATTCGGTACAGGTCTGGGGACCAGGATAACCCCGTTCCCACAAACCGATGACGGGGTAATTGATGGGAGCACTGGTACCGGTCCAGAGCGAGTTGAAGTGCATCCAACCATTGCGGTGGTAGTTACCCTTGGAAGGAATGATTTCGCCCATGGCGATCACCTGGCTCGTGCCGTCGGTGATGTCACGGAAGCGAGCACCCCAGTGTCCACGTGAGTAGACGCCGGACAACTGGCTCGAGCGAGCGTCGCTACCCAGGTTACTACGTCCACAACCGAACACGTTGCCGGGATAATCATTACACCAGCCACCACGCGAGGTGATGCGGTTGGTGCCGATCGACGTACCGTAGCAGGAAATCGCTCGGGCCGTCTTGGGGTTGGTAAAGGTCGTGTGCGGATCGACGTCTGCCGAGGGGCAGAGGAATTCCGGAATGATCTCGGCGCGATACTGCACACCCGTGATCGGATTGACCTGGATCCAGAACTTGTTGTTTGGAGGTCCAGTTACCAACGGGCTTTCGAAATCGAGGTTGTTAAAGATCGTGTCTTTCTCAATGAAAGGCAGCAACTTAACCAGGACACTACCACGTTGCGTGGGACTCCAACGGAAACCGTTGTTCGACTGGCGCGTCCAGCTGTAGGCACCATTGTGCGGTAGGGTTTTGTAAGTTTCGTGGTAGTTGTGCATGGCAATCCCAAGTTGCTTGAGATTGTTGCCACAACTCATTTTACGAGCCGCTTCACGCGCCGCTTGTACGGCTGGCAGCAGCAGGGCGACGAGAATGCCGATGATGGCAATCACGACCAGCAATTCAACCAGGGTAAATCCCCGATCTTTTCGAATGCGCTGTTTCATAGGTACACCTCCAGAGAGAAATAAAAATAAATTCGCTGAACAAAAACTGGTGTAATTCGTAAGGTGACGAATATCACCAAGAGACGATTTCCACCACATCGTGTGATAGCTACTACTCATGGTAACCCTAGAAGGACGGTTTGCCAAACGATTGGTCTGGATTTAAAGGGCGAGAAGGGGTCTGTCGAGGCCCCTGGATTTGCCGCAACTGGTGCTAACGTTATTTGAGACAAGGACCTACGTAAAAACAGGCCGTGCTCCCGTGATAGGAGCACGACCCATATTAAATTAAACGTGGATACGAATTGCAGGCAGCTTAGGGGGTAAATCCTTCGCCGATCGGCTCCCCGTCACGTCGACAGCCGAGACGTTGGTACGTCAGGTAGTCGATTGTTTCGGGTAGGAAATGCACCGAACCGTCCGCAAAGACGAATTGGGCACCACCCTTGTGCTTGGATTTAAAGCCCATGCTCGTTTGTTGATTTTGCCAGTGGTTGCAATTCCTTGGACCTGTATAGCCACGTTCCCATAACCCGATGATTGGGTAATTGATCGGTGCAGCGGTGGCGGTCCAGAGAGCGTTAAAATGCATCCAGCCGTAGCGGTGAATGTGACTCTTGCTGGGAATGATTTCTCCCATGGCAATGGTCTGACTCGTACCATCGGTGATGTCACGGAAACGAGAAGCCCAGTGGCCACGTGCGAAACTTCCAGAGATTCGGCCAGAACGTGCGTCACCGCCATAATTAGCAGGGCCTGTACCGAATACGTTGCCCGGATAGTCGTTGCACCATCCGCCACGCGAGTTCATGCGTGATGAACCGATGGAGTTGCCGTAGCAGGAGATCGCTCGAGCGGTCTTGGGGTTGGTGAAGGTAGTGTGCGGATCAACATCGGCCGAGGGGCAAATAAATGACGGGATGATCTCGGCACGATACATGACACCGGTGGTGGGATTGACCTGCAACCACCAGGGATTGATTCGATCCGGTCCTGTCTTTAAACCGGTAACCGCCTCGCTCTCGAAATCGAGATTGTTGTAGATTACGTCCAGTTCGATGAATGGCAGTAATTTTACCAGGACACTGCCACGCTGGGTGTTGCTCCAGCGATAACCATTGTTGGATTGTCGCGTCCAGCTGAAGGCACCGTTGTGCGGCAAGGTCTTGTAGGTTTCATGGTAGTTGTGCATGGCAATCCCAAGTTGCTTGAGATTGTTGCCACAACTCATCTTGCGAGCTGCTTCACGAGCTGCCTGGACAGCCGGCAGCAATAGGGCGACGAGAATGCCAATAATGGCAATCACGACTAACAATTCGACCAGGGTAAACCCTCGGTCTTTTTGTATGCGTTGTTTCATAAAGCCAGTTCCTTTTATTGATCAGTGTGTAAACATGCTGTCCGGAAAAATGTAGGTGCTCTGTTGGTAACGTACCGGTCATGCCTCCGATGTCGGATGCCCAGTGTTTGATTGAGTAATGATATCATAAACAGGCTGCCTGCGCACGCTTGGTGTTACACATTAGGCGCTGATTTTTCGGGTGCTGTAGTGGGAACGTGAGGTAGTTCTCTTCATGTTTTCCTGCAGGCAGAACTGTGGATACTGGTGGCTTGCGATTTCGGCAAGATATCGACAAGAAAAAGAAACGGCCGACGAAAAGATCGTCGGCCGTCGTTTCTTGTTGGGCGTCCGGAACGGGTTAGATGACCGTGACGTTTTCTGCCCGTGGTCCCTTTGGACCTTGACCGTCAGTGTAGCTGACGCGTTGGCCTTCCTGGAGTTCCTCGTAGGTGACGCCTTCCAGGTTTGACATGTGAAAGAACACGTCCTGTCCGGTTCCGGTGTCGATGAATCCAAAACCCTTGTCCGTTAGTCGTTTGATGGTTCCTTCTGGCATTGCTCAATATCCTCACTTCAACAAAAGATGGTTGCCGGTGGAACAGAAACAAAAACGCAGTGCAGTAGTTCCACTAGCCGAGAATTTTATTGTGACGGCTCCATGAGGACGCGTCAACGGCCTGCCCTGGCAACGGTAACGGCCCAGCTAGAGTGTGACGTACGGTACATCGCTGAATCTGCCAGGCTCATCTGGTGTTATTTGAATGGGCCAGGATACGCCTTTTGGGGCACGGGGGATGTCGTATCTTGTGATTGGGTAGAAGGTTGTTGTGGTTGCTGGCAGGTATTCTGCCAGGCCATGAAACCATGTTTTTACAGATCTTGACGTTGACGAGGTCTGCGTATGAAACGTTACAATGGTAAGCTGAGAAAGCACGTGGATTCGTTGCCAGTTCCTAATGAAAGAGCAATTTGATGAGCCGTAAATCAGCTGACTCTGCCCGTCCTGAATTCATGAGTCGCCGTGGTGTGTTACAGGCCGGCGCCATGGGATTGGGTTTGAATGTTGCCAACCTGTCTGCCTTGCGTTCCCTGGCGAACAGTCCGGATCGATCACGTGCCAAGTCGGTCCTGTTCATTTTTCTGACAGGTGGTCTGTCGCAGCATGACAGCTTTGATATGAAGCCGGATGCGCCCAGTGATATCCGTGGCGAGTTTAATCCGATTGCGACACAAACCCCTGGCACGCAGGTCTGTGAGCATTTGCCACTGCTTGCCCAGCGCAGTAAGCATTGGTCGCTGCTGCGTTCCATGCAGACCGGTAGCAATGGTCATGAACCGGCGTGTCACATGTTGCTGACTGGACGGCTCGATTTTCCGGCAGGGTTTTCGTTGCGTAAAGTTCCCAGCCTGAATGAATGGCCCTCGATTCCCGCCATGGTGAGATATGCCTATCGGGATCAGCCGCAAGGGAAGATGCCTCCGGCGGTCATCCTGCCCGAGCCAAGCGTGAATGAGGTGGGCAAGGTACGCCCCGGGCAATACGCCGGGAGACTGGGTAACCACTGGGACGCCTGGCATATCGATATCGCTTCCAAGTGTCCCCTCGGCAATGGAGCCTGCCCGGATTGTTTTCGTTTCGAGGGGACTCCATTTGAACACGCCGCGTCGACGATTTTTGATGCCCCGACGCTGACGTTGCCGCAGGGAGGGAATTTGCGATTGCAAGGTCGTGTCGACCTGCTCGATTTTATCCAGGGCCAGCAACAACAGTTGGAACAATCTGCCGGTGGACTGGATAGCCACCGCAAGCAGGCGATCTCGGTACTTACCGATCCGAAGGTGCGCAGTGCTTTTGACGTGGAACGCGCGGATGCCAAGACGTTGGAACGCTATGGCAAGAACAAGTTTGGATTGTCCGTGCTGATGGGGAAACGCTTGATTGAGGCCGGGGTTAACCTGGTCCAGGTAAACCTTGGGAAGAATTCCTCCTGGGACACACATCGGCGAAATTTTGTGAATCTCAAGGAGAACCTGCTGCCTCCACTGGATCAATGTATCTCGGCCCTGCTGGATGACATGTCTGCTAGTGGCCTCCTGGAGGAAACGCTTGTCGTGGTCACGGGTGAGTTCGGTCGAACCCCGAAAATTAACAAGGATGCGGGGCGCGATCACTGGGGACCTGTTAATACAATGCTGTTTGCCGGGGGTGGCGTGCGGCCTGGTAACGTGATTGGTGCTTCCGATCGCAACGGTGCGGAACCCGTGTCTGATCTACAGACCCCCGAGAACTTCGCGGCTACCATTTACGAGGCCTTGGGTATCCCACGCGAGGCCATGTGGTCGGATGTTGACGGTCGACCGCACAAGATCTACCACGGTCGCCCGATCGAGGGCCTGATGGCCTGACTGGCAACGGTGATCCTGCGAGGAGAAACGGCGGACGAGTTGACAGTACCCGGCCGCCGTCTCTGTCCCGGCAGGAAAGAGCGTTTCTAGGTCCACACGAGCTGGTTGTTGCCCGTGCCGCCGTCAAGAATGTCCCTTCCGTTGGCACCCTTCAGGATATCGTCGTCGGAACCCCCGTAGAGACGATCCCGTCCATCCTGTCCGGCCATGAAGTCGTTGCCGCCGAGTCCGAACATCATGTTGTCTTGCGAGTCACCGATCAGGACGTCACCCGCCTGGCCTCCCTTGACGTTCTCAATCCCCTCGACACGTCCCACGCTGGTGGCCTGTCTACTGCGAAGGTCGACGTGTACGGAGGTGTGGCGTCGACTGTAATCCAGCCAGTCGCCACCGCCACCGCCCCGGATTGTTCCAGTAATGCTTGCCAAGCGGCTGCTGCTGAACATGAATCGATCAGCCCCGGCGCCACCCTTGAGATTTTCCATGGATGAGAACCGGGTGGTCCCGTTCAGGCTACCCTGGTTGGTACCCGTGATACTCCAGCGATTCGCGACGTTCGCCCCCATGAGCGTATCATTGCCACCACGACCATTGAACTGGCTGCGGACCGTGGTCTGCAGCGAGAAGACCTCATTGTCGGCAGAGCCGTTGATGGTCAGGGAGCGAATGTTACTGGCCCGGTCCACGTGGTAGACATCTCCATTGACCAGGATCTCCAGGTTCCGGCCATTGCGACGCGCGATGATTGCGTCGTTCCGTCCGTCGTTGCCAGCGGCCTGGTTGTCCATGTTAATGGTCAGGTTGTAAGCTCCATCGGTGTTGTTGTCGATCCAGCCGGCAAAGGTGGATACACGGGTGTTATAGGGATTGTCACCGAGCCTGCAGTTGCCGAATCCCGGGGCTCCTCCAGAGGTAACCGCGGCGATCTGACCGTTGATGAAACTTGGTCCGCCAGAGTCGCCGGGCGCGGTATTGCCCTCGTTGGCAACTGCGTCAGCAGCGGTCGCGCGGTCAAAATCAAAGACCAACGTATCACGAGTTACGGAGTCGAAACGATTGGCAACCAGTCGTTTGACGCCGGCGGTTCCCGGGGTACAGACGGCGGTTCCATCACGCTGGTTGGTTTGCCCGTAACCAATGACGGTGAAGACCTGGTTGATCTCGTCGTTGTTTCGGTAAAGATCGTAACGGTCAGCTCCTTGAGCCCCCGACGGAGCAAGTTCGGGTAGCGTGATGATCGCGATGTCGCCGCGACGATTCGTCACCTGGCCATTCCAGCTGGCAGGTATGACGACATTACTCATGGGGATGTTATTATGAGTGACAGCGCCGCCTGGGAGGTCAAAACGCACGGAAATATTTTCGTTGTCTACGACGCCATCACGGTTACTGTCAACACAATGCGCTGCGGTCAGGACGTGTCGGCCCGTGTTCAGGAGGGAACCACTACAGGCACCGGTAGGTACAAT
>JAZADA010000119.1:0-5695 GCA_036124135.1 Planctomycetota bacterium
TTCTCCCAGCGTCACCTCGATCATATCCCACGGCTTGGGTTGTCCTCCAAAACAACAGGTTTTCATATCAGGGACCAGGACAAAATTCTTCACTTCACCAAAGCCATCCACTCCCGGATGGACATACCCCTTCACGAAAACAGGTTTATCCTTGATCTCCAACGCATGCGCATTAATCGGCTGCGTTTCCTCTCCACGCAACTGGTACCAGTTAAGCCGCTGGTAACCTTCGGGCACCTCGTTGGCGTAGCTATAGGCGTGCCAACACGAACCACCAACAAAAACCACGATCGAAACCAGTGTTCCTACCAATGCCAGGCCGAAGCCAGTCAATTCATTTCGATAGCGCCTCAGCTTTAACAGGCCAATGACCCCAAAGATAAAACCTGTTGCCGGCAGAACTAACATCAGCGGAAAGAGCAGACCACTCAATCCCACGAGGGCACAAATAGCAGAGGTCACCGCCGCCTTGCTCAACGCCCGGTAGACTTCGAACCGCTCTGCCTCGTAGCCAGAAGAAGCAAGGGAATCCACAGGACCGGAACCGGCATCACTGTAACTGGACATATCGATCAATTCACCTGGTCTTGTACTGACCCAGCCAACCCGTACAAGCAACTCGCCCGGGACCTGGTTCAGGAAAATACCCGTGAGCTGTTTCGACAAAGCAAATCACTTTGTCCTGCTAGGGATCAACAGCCTCGATCGAACCACGACCGGCACCATTGAGGACGACCCATTGCACCAGGAACAAGCCCACTCCAACAACCCATGGTACGCCCAAGAGGAACCATCGGTTCATTGGTTCACGCACCACCTCTGGCGACTGCACGCGAACATCCGGTGAAGTGGCAGTTGTCACTGCCTCGGTAACCTGTGCAATCCCGTTGTTTTCATCGGCAGGATCCGATGCAACTGGCACTGATTCTGGCACGGTGTCACTTGCAACGACTGCTTTTTCCGTAGAATCGTTGCGATCCTGCTGAGAGGACTTTTCGGGGGTCGTGGATTCCGTTTTTCCTGGGTTCGCGCTCGGTCCAAAGGGGAAAAAAGTATTTGCCCGTTTGACTGCTGCGGGATCTACCTTTTCCAGTTCCTTGATTCTTTCCTTGGCCACCGGCAAGGGACAAGCACGTAGATAGTTGATAACGGGTACCCGCACCCAACTGGTCTTGTCATCCGCATCCTTGAAGAGCTTGACCAGGCGATCCATCTGGGACCAGTCTTCCCAGCGCGCCAGGTCCGGAATCACCAGGTCCGCCAACTGGGGGCGCTCCAGCATATAGTGCAAGGCCTTCAACAGCCGCTTCTTGGGAACGATATCTGCCTCGGTACCATGAAAACGCAATGCCATGATAGCCGCGTAGGTATCAGCATACTCGGATTTCTTGTTCTTCAGGAAAAGCTCCTCGACCAGGGTCACACCAGACTCTCCCTTGAGTGTCAGGTAGCAGGCAATCATCGCGTCAAGTCCGGCCTTCATCTTCCGGTCCTGTGACTTGAGCATGGTCTCCAGCAGGGGTAGATCCTGGGCCGTACCACAGACGCCCAGCATCGTCAGGTAGAGTCGACGACGACTGGCCGGTACATCCACGTCCTTGATCCAGGCAATGACCTGGTCATGCTTCATCCTGGGCTTCAGTTGCTTCACCGCGGCATAGGGAGACTTGGCAAACTCGTCGTAAGCATCACGAGCCAACATCTCGTCCTTGTCCTCGAGATACTCCTGGAAAAACTCCAACCGCTTACTCCCTTCCGCTGGCAACCCCGGAAGCTTGGCGATGTAATCCTGGGCTCGGCTGGTCACCTGCAGCGGTGTCGACCACATGAGTTTCGGCGGATCAACACCCATGATCAGGAAGGACGAGCCGACCTTGCCTTCACCAAAATAAATTGTCTCGATGGTCCGGGTTTTACCCATCAGTTCCTGGCCCTTCAAAACGGTTACCACCTCGAAGAGCGCCTTGGGAACCTCTTCCTCTTCTGGCTTGGGTTCACCCGGCTTGGGAGCGGGCGGAAGTTTCATCAACTTGCCCAACACGACCGCATCCATCGATGCCATCTCTTCACTGAACGTCTGCGAAACGGCGGAACAAAACGGGCAGGCCCTCACCAGGGTCTCGCTGGAAACGAGGACCACGGCTAGTAACATGACCAACAGGCTTTTGAACCATGAATGAACCATGGATTTCTCCCCTTTTCTCAAACGTTCACAACTCCGATGGACAACGGGTAAGCTTCGTTTCATTTACCCATATTTCCTGCTTCAACGCAACCGAAAAGACTCCCCGGGAAAGTAAATCTCGGCAAAGGCGAGAGGTCAATACGAGGATCCACCCCTACTTGCCCAGTGACTTTGCCACATCCGTTCGGTAAGCCGCCAACCCGGGAATCAGGCCTACCAGGATAGCCAACAGGATTAACACGGGAATCAGCAACACTTCCGGCGAGAGCATGAACCACTGTCGGACCCAATCGGCAGAAACTTCCGCCCCCAGCATCTCCAACAGGTTGACCGGTGGTGCGAGGTCAAAAAATCCCATCGAGACCCCGGTTTGCGCCTCGATCCTGGGACTGGCTACTGCCACCAGGCCATGCCCCATGCACCAGCCCAGCAAACCACCTCCCACTGACAGGATGATCGATTCCCAAAGAACAATCTGCAGCACGGTTCCCCGACGAGCACCCAGGGCACGCATGACGGCAATCTCATGACGGCGATCACTCATCGAGTTGTAAATACTGACCAGGATGCTCACTCCCGAGACGACACAAATCATGCCCGTCAACAGGACCAGCACACGGAGAATCGGCTGTACGATGGTTCCGAACAGTGAATAGATCTCGCTGGTCGGCAAGACCGCCTGGGCAACAGGACCTTCGTTAATACGATTCGGCAGGTAGAGCGCTGAAACAGGATCAACCGTCCGCAGCAGGATAGCGGTCACCTCACGTTGCTCGATCGGAAGTGGCTGCAACCGATCCTGGGGGACCACCATGACCGTGTCCTCCCCGGGTGCCTCTTCTTCCTCCTCGAACACTTCCTCGTCATCTTCTGATTCAATCGGCTTGGCGTGATCGTCCATGAGGTAGAAACCTTCCATGTTGACAAACACGGCACGATCGTTGGGAGTGCCGGTCCGGCCCAGGATACCCACCACGGTAAACTTTCTCTCGTGTCCATGACCGTCAGGATCTCCATGTGCCGGAGAGAACTGGTCTCCCAGTTTCATTCCTTTTTCATCCGCCACCGTGGCGCCCACCACGGCCTCGAAATAACCATGTTTCTTGTTGTAGACCTGGAAGTTGCGTCCCTCGTCAAAGGTATATCTCCGTTCACCAGTAGGTCCGAAGCTAAGTGCACCAAACATTTCCGGGGTCGTACCCACCACTCGAAACCGGCCATAATAATCCCCCAGGCAAAGCGGAATGGCCAACTGGGTAAAGGCCCGAAACCGTCCCGGGCGCGCCGTGGGATCCTGTCCCTGGCGGATGGTTTCCAGCGCCGTCGATGTCACCCACTGTGAACCGATCGCCAGCACTCCATTCATACCCGCCAACATGGCACCAGGAGATTGTTCGACCGATCGCTGTAAATGCTCTGCATAACGCGTCAACGCAAACTGGTAATCGTACCCGCGAGCTTCCTGATCCTTGAACTCGAGGTAAAACTCGTAGGGAATGTTCTCGACCGGCTGGCTGAGATAGTAGACCGTGTTCAACGTCAATTGCAGCTTGCCCCCCTTGGCA
Organism: Planctomycetota bacterium; assembly: GCA_036124135.1. Classification (GTDB taxonomy): domain Bacteria; phylum Planctomycetota; class Planctomycetia; order Pirellulales; family Pirellulaceae; genus JAZADA01. The sequence continues at coordinate 3,751 of JAZADA010000119.1, forward strand.
CCAATAATGATGTTGTAACCCAGGGAAGCATTGGTACTAAACGACTGGTAAATCACGCCGTGGATAGCCAACACGGAAACGACCAGCATAATTCCCAGCGCCATCGAAAAGGCGGTCAGCAGCGATGCCACACCGCGCTGCTGAACGCTGCGCAAGGCAACTCGAAGCAACAGGAAAAATCGTTGTAACGCTTGCATGGCTCTGGCAATAATTCTCGTGAATTGAAATTTGCTTACGAGGTAACGACTGGTTCGCCGGGCGTTTGCGGAGGCGGTGTCTCCTGCCCGATCCGATTAATATCCTCCAGGCGATCAACACGATCAAACTGGTCAGCCACTTCCATCGCATGGGTTACCAGTAACAGGCTGATCGATTCTTCCCGGGCCGTCTCCCGGATCAAGTCGATAATGTTCTGCTGGTTGGCGGGATCAATATTGGCCGTCGGTTCATCGGCCAACAGCAGCCGAGGAGAATTCGCCAGGGAACGGGCCACTGCCACGCGCTGCTGTTCCCCCACGGACATGGCCGCCGGCCGGTGACTCATGCGGTCGGCCAGGCCGACCCGAGCAAGCAACCGTTCCGCCCGACCACGATCATGTTTACCCCGGGCAAATGTCATTCCCAGTAAAACATTCTCCAATGCCGTAAAGGCAGGCAGTAAGTTAAAGGTCTGGAACACGTAACCAATCATGCCTGCTCGAAACCGATCTCGCCCGGCTTCACTCAACCGGTTTAACTGCACACCGTCGATCGTCACGTCTCCGGACGTGGCATGGCTGATCCCTGCAATCACGTGCAGCAGGGTGGTCTTACCACCACCGCTGCGACCGACCAGGACCGCCTGTTCCCCGCGGTCCAAATGAAACGCAGGCACATCCAGCACGTGCAATGGCTGGCCGTTGGGCTGGGTATAGGTTTTCTTGAGGTTGTGCAGTTTTAACATGATATTAGCTGTCAGGTTCACAAGACAACGCGTGCTGGTGATTCAACTTAATCACTATCGTGTATACGTCAAAGATCAATGGCAAGTTCCCTGGATTTACGATCGATGCCGCATGGCCCGCTGAATCTGCCGCTGGGTATCCGCTTTCTTGAGTGCCTCGCGTTTGTCATGCATCTTGCGACCGCGGCACAATCCCATTAACAGCTTGGCAATCCCACGTTGATTAAAATACATTTTCAGCGGAACCAACGTCAGTCCCTTTTCGCGAGCCTGGCCTGCAAACTTCGTGAGCTCGCGCCGCTGCAGCAATAGTTTCCGATCTCGCTTGGGATCATGGTTCCAATGCGCTGCCTGGGCATACTGGGGAATATCAGCTCCCACCAGCCAGAGTTCCTTACCACGAACCTGGCCATAAGATTCATCCAGCGACAACTGGCCATTACGGAGGCTCTTGACCTCGCTACCCACCAGGGCAATTCCACACTCGAGGCTTTCCAGCACGGAAAATCGATGCTTCGCTTTACGATTTTGCGAAATCACGCGCTGGCCAGGCGCATCCGATTTGTCGCCTGCCCCCTTTTTCTTCTTTCGTTTCGACTTATTTTTCGCCATGACTCTACTATATCCTGCCCAACGGCTGGTCGAAATAGGCAGCACAACCCAGATCCCATCATGCTGGCCCAATCATGACAAGATGCTAGAATGTCAGCGGTTGCTTGGTGCCCGCTCAAGCGAACCCTTGAATTACCTCAACCTGTCAACTGGAACGAGTTTCTCGCGTGAACCAACGCCCCGTGATGCCCGAGTTGCCCATCCTGGCCGCGCCCCCGGTCGCCGAACGCCTGCCGAGGTGGCTCAAGCGACAGGTTCCCAAGGGAAACAGTAATCATTTTACTAACCAGTTACTGGAAGAATTCCAGCTGGAGACCGTTTGTGACCATGCCAAATGCCCCAACCGCATGGAGTGCTATTCGCAGAAAACAGCCACTTTCATGGTGCTGG
>JAZADA010000120.1:0-10820 GCA_036124135.1 Planctomycetota bacterium
CATTTGGTCCGACTCCACTGCCCTTTGTAATTCAGCGGCCAACAACGTGAGGAGCCTTATTCCGAAAAGACCCTGTTTAAAAATTATCGCCCTTTTCTGTTCACTTGAAAAGTCAAATCAGCGTGAAACGAGATTTTCAAACAACTACAGACAACAACGTCGTGACTGGCCCAGTTCATTTAAACGATTTACGTCACGCGGTTTGACGCAGCACGCAGGTTCACCAACCAGCCAATACTGATCCCCACGGTCATCGAGGAAGCCAGGATCCACTGGAAACTCAAGAGCGCGTTACCGTCTGGGCCTGGCCAAAGGCCGACCAGGCAAGCGACCACGAAACTGGCCAGGCAACCGAACAAGGCCCCCGCCTGGCTGCGACGGCGAGGATACAGGGCCTGGAAAAACAGGATAAATAATGGTGGAACAAACAGTCCCACGGTGCGCTGGGAAATCTCCAGGAAATTCCCCGGCACATGCTGCATCAAGGAACTGGCCAGCACCACGCCCAGGCCAATCGAGAGGGAAACCCATTTCGCGTAACGCGACTGACGCGCCTCCTCCAGTGGGTTCGTACGGAAACGCTCCACGAAATCCTTCATGACAACCGCCGTGATCGAGTTGATGCCCGAATCCAGGCTCGACATGGCGGCCGCAAACATGCCCGAGAGAACCAGGCCGGAAACCCCCACGGGAAGATGATGCGAGATAAAATATGGAAACAATCGATCGCCATCCTTCTCGATCGTCAGCTTACCCAGGTGAGCCGGATCCTGCTGGTAGAAAGCAAGCAGCGAGAAACCGACCAGGGCCAGGACCACGCTGACTGCAATTCCTGCCAGCGAATTCACCAGGAAAGATCGACGAGCAGCGCGTGCATTCCCCGTCGCCATGAACCGTTGGATCGCGGTCTGGTCGCTTCCTGCCGTGCAAATCCACCACAGTGTTATATGGACGACGGTTCCCAGCACGGTTATCCGGACCGTCGGTGAACCCACCAGTGGCTGCGTGTCCCAGGATTGATTCCACTCCGTCGGAAACCAGCTGAAGTCACCCAGCTTAAAGGTCACCGTTGCCACCACCATCAACGCTCCGCCAAACAGTAACAGGAACTGCAAGAGGTCGGTGATCACTACCGCTCGCATACCACCCAGCGACGAATAGCTCACCGCCACTGCCCCCGTGGCAAATGTTACCGCCGGTAACCACTTGGCATCCAGGCCCAGCATGACCATCATGGCATCCGAGGCAAAGTAGATCAGGGCCGCCATCCAGACCAATCGCATCACGATGAACAGCAGGGCCCCTGTCACCCGCGAGGCCAACCCCAGCTCACTTTCCAGTAACTCGTAGGCACTGGTTACCTTGAATCGCATGTAGATCGGTACAATGCCATAACTAACAATGAAGTAAGTCAATGGAATCGTTAATGCGCCGGTCAGGATAGCCGGGCCATTCTGGATGATCTCTCCCGGTGTCGACAGGAAACTAATGGTGCTGAACAGCGTCGCGAACATCGACACCCCGATCAGCAGGGGATTCATCGAACGATTCCCCACAAAATACTCGTCGGCCTTGCGTTGACGGTACCCGGCGTACGCCCCGAGCGAAAGAATCACCATCACGTAACAGGCCACCACTACCGCATCGATCCAATGCAGTCCCGTCATAGGGCACCCGCTCCATTACTTGGAAGCACCTCTTACGAGGCGAATCACCTGGCCGCCAGCGATGTTACTTGACCTGCCGTACCAGCCGCTCCACGGTCTCAAAAATCCGTTCCTCGACAGTCTCGGTAAATGGCCCGGGAAACTTGGTGTAAACCATGTGCCCGCCCCCCTCGTACCCACCTTCTTTCAATACTCGCAGCGACGGGAGATAACCGAACACATCATTCGAGTAACCTGCCACCCAGATCGCAGGTCCTCCGGCACGCTCGTATGTTTTCTTGGCACGCAACGCGTAATCCACCACCGTTTCACCACCGATAGCAATCAACAAAACATCATCTCCAAAGGCCATGACCTGTATCGGCAAGCCATAGCGACGGGAGATAGTACGCCCGGCGGCCAGTTCTCCCAGGATGTAATTGGCCTTCCAACGCTGGTACTGGTTTTTTGCATCAGCCTGTTTCCTCAAGGTTTCCTGGTCTGCGTGTGGCTGAAACTCGAGGGCAGCCTCACCACGTGCCGCTCGGACCTGCCCCTCCACCTCGTGAAAGGAACCTGCCAGGGTCTTTTCGACGGCATCTGCCAGGGCCCGACCATGCTGGTAAAGTAACTTCAGTGTGCGTCGTGGCAGTGGGTTCTGGTCCCCACCTGCACCCATCACGAACATGGCCAGGGTCTCCGGATGTTTTTCCTCGATGTACTGCTGGGCAAAGCCGGCATAGTCACCCGACGTCTGGTACTGCCCCATCGTGGTGTTGTGGCAGGCATAACCAAACAGGACCGCCAGCACTTTCCTGTCGGCCGTTGTCACCCTCAGCACGGGAACCGCATGATCAAAGGGACCTTTCAAATTCCCCTCGGCCCTCAACCGCGGCACCTCCGCTTGCGTATTATTGCGTCGATTGACGGCAAAACTCGCCAGTCCCTGGGAAAAGTCCAGTCGTGCCGGCTCCTGGTTTGCAATGGCCTTGCCGACCAATCGCACCAGCTTATCTTCCAACTCCTTGACGTAGGTGTGCATCTTCCGGGCGTATACCTTCGGAATATTATGCAGGGACTCACGGTACAGTCGAACTTCCGGTCCACAATGCGTATGCGAACAGTTCAGCAACAAGCGCGACCGGGGCAACTTGTGCTCGCGGGCAACCCGGTCACCAACTGCCTGGGACAGGTCACGCGAGATCACCAGCAGGTCCATCGTTACCAGTACCACGCGTGATCCCCCGGCATCATCAATCGCGATCGCCTTGGCATGCAAGTCCTGCAGCGTCCCCTCGGAAGGACGGTCCCGGGAAGCATACCCGCCCATCCAGTAAGGTCCATCCGGCGTGATTTTCACACGTGCCACGCCAACTCGCCATGGTAACTCAGCGGCCGACGAAGAGTATTCCGACAGGAACTGGGAGACCAACAGTACTCCCGCCATGACCAAGTATCGATTCCACCTGTCACTCATGATCATTCTCCTCGTCGCAACCATGTTCCAACAAGAACTCCCCTTCGCAAGATCTCGCAACACTACTTCCTGGCTTCCAGGGAAACCCGGCGAATCTCCTTGTCGTTGCGAATGATCACGTGGCGGTTGGCATAGGCAGGCTGAACCCAGTTCACCAGGTCATCAGCAAAGCGCCGTGGACCGTATCCGCAATGCGTATCAGCTTCAATCAACTTGGTACGCCCCAGTACCGTGGGACCGCTGGAACTGAACTGCATGATCAGCAACTCGCCCAGGTCGTTGTTGACGAAATACCGGTCACCGTTCTTGACCCAGAACATCGATCCCCAGCGCCCCTGCCGGGTCAGGTCCTTCTTTTCCCAGATCCTGCTGCCGTCCTTCAGGTGCAATCCTCGCAGTTCGCCATAGCTGCAGGTACCGTAAAAATGCTCGGCATCCGCAATCGGCGTCGTGATCACTGCATGCAGGCTGTCCGTCTGATCCGGTTTTTCACCGCGTCCACCATTTTTCCACAGCATCTTGGCACTGTCTGCCTTGACCTGGACCAGCATCGAACCGTCGTAGAATCCACTGACGAGCAGGCGGTCACCGATCCGCACGGGGCGAGCCAACGCCATGTTCGATTTGGCTACGAACGGTACCTGCCAGATCACCCGGCCAGTATCAGGATCCAGTGAACTCAAGTATTGCTGATCCCACTGGATCAACTGCTGACGCCCCGCAATTTCCATCACCACCGGTGATGAGTAAGGGAGATCGTAATCCGCGGGAAGTGCTTTCCATTTTTCCTCGCCTGTCTTTTGGTCAAAGGCACGCAACATGCCTTCCCCACCGCCGCAGGCATAGATCACCGTATCTTTCCACGCCATCGGGGAAGCCGACATACCAAACACCGGCACTTCCGCTCCAAACTTTTCCAGGGCATCGTATTCCCAGTGAACCTTGCCGGTTTTGGCATCGAAGCAATGCATGCGCCCGGTAGCGCCCAGCGTATAGAGTCGACCGTTCGTGACCAGAGGGGTTGCACGGGGACCCGTCGCATACGAGTGTAACTGGCGCCGATAATGTGTTTCCCACTCGTGGCTCCAGAGCTTCTTGCCGGTCTTCTCATCCAGGCAGGTGACCCGTTCGATCGCTTCCAGTAGTTTTGTTTCCGGCTTGGGACGGTAATCCGTCACGAACACCCGACCTTCCCAGACCACGGGCCCCGAGTACCCGGAACCGATCGGAACAGACCAGGTCGGCTTTAAACCTTCTTTTGGAAAGGACTTCAAGATCCCGGTCTCGCTCCAGGTACACTGGCGATCATTACCGGCCCACTGGGTCCAATCCTCTGCGACCAGGAATCCAGGGGTTACCAGGAGAAGCACGAATAGAGCTACTGTACTACGTTTCATTTCCAACCTCGTGAATACATGAGAACCAAGGGATCGAGTGTCAAGGAATCTATCTTAGCGTGCTAATCCTGGCAGGAAAGCCATGTCCCTCCTGGGCAGCCTGATTCTTTTGCCACGTAGAGATCCCGCTTATCCGCGTTGGCCTTCCTGGAAAACAGCATTCATGAACAACCCTGCCCGAAACAGGTGCTAACGATCCATTCGATAACGGTTACTCAAACGCCGCATCCACTGCTGAAGCGTTTTCCCCAGCTTGCTCTGGCTCCCGAAACTGCTCCCTTTCAATTTCTTCGCTCATCTGTTCCAGGATCAAGTGAATTGGTTCCGCAAACAGTTTCAGTATATGCCGGTCGATCTGGAACGATCCCAGGTCTAACGAGGCCGCGGCACCGTCTTCCAACCGCTCGGTCTTTAGATGCAGTGGTGCTCTACTTTTCATCATCTTCTTCATGAGCGAGTTGACACTAAGCTGGACTAATTGGGGCATTTCCTGCTGCGCAATGACAGCTCGCGTAATTGCCAACACATCCAACTCCGCCGCAAACAGGTGCGAGCTTCCTATAAATGGCTTCCAACTCCCCGCCTCATCGGCTGCGATGGCCCGGATTTTATCCATCGCCGTGCCAGCGACCACGTAACCGTCTACCAGTCCGACAATAACCGGTTCAATCACATACAGGGTGGACTGACCATGTGTTTCCTTTTCACCCACCTCCGAAGCAAACGTGAGCAGCTGCTGCGCAACACCTTGCTCCTGCAATTTGAGCACCCCGATCACTTCCGGCAAATTAAACAGCGATCGAATAAACTCCGGGTAGAGCAAGACCGCGGCACTTGCCGGTGTCAACGACTTCCGAACCTGGGCATAGGACACTTCCAGCTCTTCGATATTTCCTTTGAAATCGTTCACCTCCCGGTCTCCCCTCGCCGCGTCTCCCTGTACATGCCTGATCACATATTCGACCACGGCCAGCGGATCCGCGAGGCTCAGGCTGAAACCGACCATCGGTGCCTCTGCTCTCGCTAACAAATCCTGGCAACTTGCACCCGGCTTGATTAGTTTCAGCAACCCGGAATCAGTCGTCATCTGTAAAGATGCTCGGGCTTCCTTTGCTCCCAGGCTGATGCCCAGTCCCAGGAACTCCCGGAGCAACGGAATGGACTCACTAACTTCCTTCTCGAACATATCGCCTGCCACCTGGAGATTCACGAACATGCGAGCGAGGCCCTCGGAGGAAACATTTTCGCTGGCACGTTGATACTGCTTATTTTCCTGCAGGTTTTTTTCCCCGGCTGCCGCCACGAATCGTGGCAAGTAGTTTTTCAAGGCATCATCGTCGCGAACATCTGCGAGGATGATGGAAACGTATCCGTGGTGAAAAACGAGCCCCATCACATCATTTCTTTTGTCTTTCACCGTGTACAACATCCCCCCGTTACCGTCCAGCTTGTTCAGGCTGACATCCTCGTCCACCAGGAGCCGGTCGAAGAGATCCACCACTTTCCGGGGATCGGTCACCGCCACGTGAAATGCCCCGTGCACCTCATCCCCTGCCAATCCCTCGATACCGTGATTCGGCAACAGGCTCAAGCCAACGGGCTTGGTCAGGTCAATACCAAGCTTTTGGTATTCATCCAGCAGCAAGGGATTGATCCCCAGTTTCTCTTGAAGGAACTGGACCACCGTCTTGAAATTCTGTTGGCTGTCCGGACGCGTGGCCGCAACTTCCTGCACGCTCTTGGCAAATTGCAGGACGGTCTTCCCCAGGTCGGAGACCTCCACGTGATACAACGTTTGGTCGCTGACCAGGCCTGCCGTACTTGACATAGACGCTGCCACGCCACCAGGCGGCGATGTCTTGCGACAGGAAACTGTCGTAACCACCAGTAACGCAGAAAGAATCGTGAAGAAGCAAAACCTAACGGAACGACCAGACCGACTACAAACCTGCTTCATACACATGACTTACTGCCTCTTCATAAAGTGGAATCGTGCACTACACATGGGAAGATCCTGGCTCTGCCAGGATGCCCGAACTTATTTTCTGTTTCTAGCAGATGGCCTGCAAGGCTGCCATCATTATTTAAGCTACACTTCCGAGTCACCTCATCACCTGGTCCACACGAGGCGGGCCGATCGTCCAGCCTGCCGGCGTTACCGTCCATTGCCTGGCGTTCACCAGGAGGGGAGCCATCTCCCGGTCAAATTTACGCTTGGCCAGGATCAACACCGTCAGCAGTACGCTGGCGACCAGTAACGAGCGTATGAACCAGACGAACCCGGGCCATCGACGTTTTAACCACGGGGCCTCTGCCAGTCCACCCAGGAGTGGAGCAAGCAGGATCGTTAATGCATGGCTGGTCGACAGCTCACCGAAAAATCGACCGATAAAGACCAGGCTAAACAACCCCACGACACCAACTCCCAGCAGCACGGGCCAGCCAGCCTCTGCCAATCTGCTGGAGTTCCTGGTAATCGTTGCCACGATCAGGATCGTAGCAAGCAGAGCGGCTGCCCATACCAGGGCTGCCGCTCCCCCCTTGATATAACCGGCCATCATCACGGTCAAACCAGCGCATAACGTCGAGGCCTGCAGGGAACATGGTACAAACATTCCCGGCGCACGACGAGACAGAAGGGTCAACAAGCCCCATAAGCCTGCCAGCAAGAGCCCACCGACTATCATCACCAGGAAAGCCTGCCAGGCAGGCCAGGCACGCTCCGTTCCTCCCAGGTAAACCGAACCGTGCAACAGGACTCGAGGCAGAACCAGGGCCAGGATCACACGCAGCCCCCAGGCGCTCCAACGTGGTAGCGCTGGAATCACCGCAACTAACTCAACGCCCAGGATCGCCGGAACAATCAACAGCAAGAACCGTTCCAGCCCATTCCTGGGAGGCCAGGACAACTGCAAGGCCAGCAACCTGTAGCCAGCCACCAGGCCTGCCGCCACGGAAAACACGCAGGCGGCACGAAGCCACGCAGCGTGTCCCTTGCGCCCGGCTGCCACGATCGCCAGTCCTCCAACGGCCCCAGCGATCGCAGCCACACCCATGGCTTTCAAATACAATAGCGGATCGGGCATCCGTTACTTCCGGACGCCTTCGCAATCGATCATGATCAAGGCTGCGTCACCGATTGGTCCGATCGCGTTCTTATCGAATCCGTAATCGCTGCGCTTGACCGAGAGTTCCGTGGAGAAAGCAACGCGTTTGACCTTCTTGAAGTCATGTTCTTTTCCACCCATCAGGACCAGGGTAATTTTCTTGGTCGTACCATGCATGGTGAAGTTACCAGTTACTTCATATCCGCCCTTGATCGGCTTGGTGCTGGTACTTTTGAACTCGATGGTCGGGTATTGCTTGGTATCAAAATAGTCAGGTTGTCGCAGGTGCGCGTCACGGGCCTTATTGGCCGTATCAACACTGGCAGTCTGGATCGTCAATGCGAACGTTGACTTGGATGGATTTTCCCGATCCAGCGAGAACTTCCCAGACACTTCATTGAAGCGACCATGAATCCAGCTGATATCCAAATGTCGGGCCTTAAAGCTGACCGAGGAATGCACGAGATCATAGTCATATTCGTCGGCTGCCGAACAGGACTCCGCTCCGCAATGAACCGTAATTCCCAACCCCAGTGCCATGGCTCCAAGTAAAAACAACTGTCTCATGAGAGTGTTCCTTTCAAAACGTGGTGATATGATTCCTGGTTGTTCGACCAGCGCGTTGCTCGTCATCGTAGCCCCTGGCCCGGCCCACGTAAAGCAATACAGCCTCGCTTGAAAAGATAGCCGGCCAGGCAAGCCCCGCAGACGCCTCGAGCCTGTTCAAGGCTTCAACGCTGCCAGCATTTTCATCTGGAAACCAATCGGTTCATCGAGGAATTCTGCAAACCGTTCGTAGAATTCCTCTACATTCGCGACCTGGGCATAACGTCCCAGTGCTTTTTCCCATCCCAGCTTCGCCACCAGGGGATAGAACTCCTGCGTATACGCCTTCACGCTCCGAGTTTTCGATCGGTGGATGGCAAACGCGACAGCCCAGACGCCCGCATCATAGGCCAGGTGTCGATAATATTTTTTAAGCTCCGGCCGTTCTTTCTCCAGCTTTTCCACATCTTCGAAATCCTTCATCGTGGCCTCGTCCCCCACCGATTGGACCATCCGCATGGACTTGTTCATCGACTGCTCGAGATCAATCCACTTGAATTGATCTCCCAGGTAAAAGGCCAGGAATTCAGCGCCACCCTCGGTCATCCAGGTTGGAGTCCGCGGAAACGCCCGTTGAAACACATGCGTGTATTCATGGATGCCCCGGGTATACAGGTAGGGAAAGGGGAAGCCATGCGGATTGATGAACACCAGTTCTGCCAGCGGAGGATCTGTCTGGTTGACGTAAGAAAGGTAGGCTTCTGTTGATCCTTTCTTACCACGTTCAATGAGCGATGCACCCGATCTTTTCAGACAATCCGAAAGGCGTTCTCCCTGCTTACCCTGCCGTCGCCGACAGTACGCATCGACGATCGCCTGGGCCACCCGGGGGTCCTCTAACTCGTTCGTCTTCTGCCCGATGATATAAACCTGGACCGGACCATAGTTACCAAGGTAATCGCGTGTCTTGTCGATCCCGGTCTTGATCGTCTCAAACCACTTCCGCTCATAATTTTCATTTCGCACATAGGTAGGCGGTTCCTGGATACGAGTCAACAGTTTTTCCGTTTGCCTAACCTGCGCCGAGACCGCACCGGGGACAAGAAACCAAACCACCAGAACCTTTAAACAAAAGCGACTCATCAATCACGGTTCCCCTGGCAGTACCCTGTTCCACGTGCAGGCATCATTCATGCGACTTCCTCCATCTTCCTCGTGACCGGCAACGCATGCAAGTATGGTCGCGAAATGACTCGACAATCAGGAGTTCATGAAAAGCCCTCCGGAACCACAGAACGATCGCCCCGGGCTGGCTTAGCCCGGGGCGATCGTGGGCTTCCGTTTCCTGCAGGCAACAGGAACGGGAGCGGGGTTCGAGACATGCTCGTCTAGCGACCCTGGAGAACGTCCCAGATGTCATCGCCATCGGAGCCCTCGTACTCGGCCGGATTCTCCACCAGGTCATCGATATCCAGGATAATGACCGGGGCATCCTTCCTGACAATGATGACCAGGTGACCGAAGCAGAAGGCACCCTCGGCGCGGTTCTGTGGTTTGCGACGGTTAAACACCGGCACATCGTAGTCGTAATTGGCCAGGGGAAAGTCCTTCCCATCGAGAACATCATTCATGAGATCACCCAGGAATTCCTCGGGATGAGGTTCCGGAAAGGTCGGTCCCGGGCTCCCAGGAGGCCAGGGGCCAATAATATCCTTAAGCCAGTCAGGCAGTTCCGTAATAATCATATCGTGTCGAGATTTTTCGACTGCGGCATTCGCCCGTTGCGGACGGCGGCCATCGAGTTTTTCAACATCCAGCTTGTGATGTGACTTGAAACGGGAGTTCTGTCCGCGTTGCGGCGCCTGGCAGAACGCTTCGCTCACTCCCAACGAGCCCATCACTGCTACCAGTACCAAGAGTAATGTTTGCTTCTTCATGATCTTCACCTTTCTCGTCGGGCATTGCTGTTCCACGAAACCTGGCAACTGGCCCGAACTGGTTGCTTCCACGTTTCGTTATCTACAAATACAAACCGATGTACCTGCTGTAATTCTTAACTTTCCTGGCAACTGCGACCGGGAACCTCGTTTCCTGATGGCTTCCGATCCGTTGCTGACAGTACAAACACCAGCTCGAAGAGACGGCCCCGTAAAAACCACGTGTTTTTTTAAGTGGTCGTATTTACAGGGCTAAACGAAGAGAGATCCATTCACACACGGAAAGAGCCCGCGTGGATTTACTTGACTTCAGGCCAGTCAAGATAGCGAGGTACGAAACGGTAGATTCCGTAACCGTTGATCGTGAACCGCCCAGTCCGAGGGCGAGCCACCGTCTCGATGGCCATGCGCAACTACAAGAGGCCGCGGTGACATCAGCATCGCCGGACGTGCCCGATGTCCATCCGCAGCGCAGGTCTTTACCCAGCTCACTCGCCGGGTGAACACGCCTCACCACAGTCCGCCGCGTCTGCCTCTTCTACCATGCCAAATGCGACACGCGCCGTGGCACCGGTAACTCCACTGTTGATCGACGCCGTGACAGCAACCAGGGCATTCAACTCGTCGTCACTCAACCCAATGGCACGCGCTTTTTCAATTCGATTTCGCGTACAGACCTGGCAGCCACGCGTCAGTGTTACGGCCAGCCC
>JAZADA010000121.1:0-3495 GCA_036124135.1 Planctomycetota bacterium
GATTGACTACGCACTGGTCCGAACCAGCGAGCCCCTGGATGCCGTACTGGCTACCTACCTCAGCAATCGGCTGGGAATGCACCATCGCAACTAGCAGCGTCACCACGAACCCCCGAGTTAAGCACCAACACCTATTTACTGACTCCTGTAGCCAAGCACCTGAAAATCAATGCAGTTCACTTACCAAGCGCTGACCTGGGGATTCTTGATTGCCTTGATCCCCCTGTTGATCCACCTGATCAACATGATGCGGCATCGTCGTATCAAGTGGGCCGCCATGGAATTCCTGCTGCAAAGTTACCGCAAGCATCGCAAGTGGGTATGGCTCAAGCAATTATTACTGCTGTTGATGCGCATGCTGGCCGTTGCCCTGGTGGTCGCCATGCTGGCCCAGTGGGATCCGAATTCGCAATTATTTACACGCTTTGGCGGCCAGGTCACGCACCATTACATCCTGCTCGATGACAGCTACTCCATGGGGGATGAATCGGGAGGCCGCTCGGTGTTCGATGACGCCACGCAGGTCATTACCCAGATCGGAAACCAGGCCCGCCAACTGCGGCAGCAACGGATTACCTTGATCCGATTTTCGCAAGCACTTGCGTCCGACAGTTCCGACTCTGCCATAGACCGAGTCGACGAGGTCGCTGACCTGTCCGCTTCCTTTGTCGACAAGGATTTCAATTTACTGCTGGAAGAAAAACGTTCCCAGATGCAGGTCTCACAGCTATCCGTCGGCGCCGGCCCCGCACTGGAACTGGTACAGCAACTGGTCGCTGACAATAACGATGAAAAGTGCGTCGTCTACCTCCTCTCGGATTTCCGGGAAAACGAGTGGCAGAGCCCCAAGCAGGTACGGCAGTCGTTGCGGGAGTTGCAGGATGCCGAGGCAGACATCCAACTCGTTCAATGCAGCGAAACCCGGCACCAGAACCTGGGAATCACGTACCTGACTCCCGCCGACGAAACGCGTGCAGCAGGGGTGCCCCTGTTTATCAATGTTGGTGTCAAAAACCATGGAACCGAGCCGGCTCGCCGGGTCGCACTCAAGATCCGCACCATCTACCACGATCCCGCAGGCCTGCAAACCGGCCAGCTCTCCGAACTCGCTGGTGAAACCGATGAACTGCCCACCGTGATCCTCGAGCAGATCGCACCTGGAGAGACGGTTAACTACCGTGCCCAGGTTTATTTTCCCCAGGCCGGCGAACATGTCGTCGAGGCCAGCCTGCCGGATGATGCTGTCCCCGCAGACAATCATCGCTGGAGCGTCATTGACTTTCCCGAGGGGGAACGCGTACTGGTGATCGATGGCTCCCCGGGGTCGACCAACCAGTATTACCTGACCAGCGCCTTCAAGCCCAGCCAGCAGGCTGTGACCGGGATCGAACCGGAGATACAGCCCATCCAGTTCCTGCGTGACACGTCCCCCGAGGCCTTGAGCCAGTACAGCGCGATCTACCTGCTGGACGTTAGCCGGATGGATACACGTGCCGTGGAACACCTGGAGGCCTTCGCTCGCAGTGGCGGTGGCATCTCGTTTTTCCTCGGCGACCAGGTCGATGTCCCCTTCTACAACAAGCAACTCTACCGTGAGGGAGAGGGAATCCTGCCCCTGTCGCTGGCTGGCAAGGCCCTCCTCAACCCACCACTGGAAGAAAACACACCGGACATCGAGGTCACCCGTCATCCGATTTTCGAGTTCTTCCTGGGTGAACGTAATACATTGATCCGCCAGGTCCGCGTCCAGCAATTCATGCAACCGATGGACAGCTGGGAGGCCGGGCTGAATTCAACCACACGCATCGTCAGTCGACTCCACAACCAACTGCCCCTGGCCGTCGAACAACGTTTTGGTGACGGTCGCGTGGTCTGCTTCCTGACCACGCTGGGCCCCGAATGGAACAGCTGGGCACGCGACCCCAGCTTTGTCGTCATGTTGCTCAAGCTACACTCCTACCTGACTTCCGTGACTCGCACCCAGGAAACACGCCTGGTGGGTGCACCGCTGGACGTCCAGCTGGCGATGCAGCAATACCAGGAAACGGTCAAGTTCCTCCTGCCCGGTGAGGACCAGCAACAACGCGCGGAACAGGAGCGCAAGGCGATCAAGCCGGAAACCGATTCAGCCCTCCTGGTGGCCTCCCTGGGTCGCCCCACGCCCGGGACGCAACGTCCCCAGGAAACCGGCCGCAGTGGTATCTACGACGTGCTGGCAACCAGCGTCGACGGCAACATCAAGGCCAATCGGTTTGCCGTCAATGTCGAGCCTGCTGAAGGAAATTTGGCAATGGTTACTGGCCAGGCCCTGGTCGACCAGCTGGACCCGGTCAAGGTAGAAATATTAGCAGCCGACGATTTTACCGGCTCCGCCGTACAACATGCAGGTGGAACCACCGGCTTCTGGTTAATGTGGCTACTGGTTGGCCTGCTCATCGGCGAACAGTTGCTCGCATATTGGACCAGTTACCATCCAGTACGGGGGCCCAGCAAATGATGACGAACATTGCTGCGTCCAGCCAACTGCTCTGGGCACAAACCGAACAGACCTACCACCAGTTCACCCGGTTACAATCCCTCTCGGAGGGCTGGCACTGGCTCTTGCTGGTCGGCATCTGCAGCCTGATCATGACCTTCGTGATCCTGATGTATCGTCGGGATTGCGTAGAGCTACCTCGGGGCACGAGTCTCGCCCTGATGTTCCTGCGCAGCGTGGCCTACCTTGGCATCCTGTTCTTTTTCCTGAACCTGGAGAAACTGACCGAACAGACACTCACCAAGAACTCGCGTGCCATGGTATTGATCGACACCAGCCAGAGCATGGGATTACGTGATGGCCAGACAGCAGAAAATCCAACGAATGCCAGTCGCCTGGACCTGGTGGCCGAGGAGTTGGCCCAGGGCAACCTGATCAAGGACCTGCGGAAAAACCATGACGTGGTGGTTTATCGATTCGACCAGGAAACCAAGCCCACGGAAATCAGCACTTTCCCCAAGGTGCAGGCGGAAGACCTGGTTAGCGATGAAAGCGGTTCCGTCTCGCAGGCGCAGCTGCAGTCCCTGGAGGAGAGTCGTCGTACGGCCACAGCTTCCGGGATCCTCCTGGCCATCGCCTTGCTGGCAGTCATCTTGCATTTCGCTCGTCGACGCCCTGCACCAGGCGAACAAAACGCATCGTGGCCATTGCTGGTTTCGATGGTAACGTTGATTGCCAGCATCGTGGTCATGGCCGTGGCCAGCCTCCGCAGCCCGGACATTCCCTGGCTGACCATGGTCGGGTTACAACCACTGGAAGCCGCTGGCCTGTCCAACTCCCAGGCTCCCGAACAGAAAAAAACGGAACCGGTTGACCTGCAAATCAACTGGGCAGACCAGCTCTTACCACGCGGCACAGAGACGCACCTGGGAGATTCCCTGCAGTACCTGATCAACAAGGAACGCGGAGGCCCCGTTGCAGGTATCGTGCTGGTCACCGATGGTGGCAACAACGCCGGC
>JAZADA010000122.1:0-27176 GCA_036124135.1 Planctomycetota bacterium
GACCGAGATCACGGTCAGCAATTCGATAAGCGTGAAGCCGTATCGCTGCCGGTGCATGCCAGCCCGTTGCTGGCTGCGGTATTTGTTTTGCCGTGGGTTCATAGCGTGGAATCTCCCAGTTGACCTCCGCTGAAATTACCGACGTTCTTCTTGTCACCGTCCGTGAAATTATGACCGCTGGGATAGCGTTTCCATTGAACCTTGGGATTCTTGGTAAAGGCTTTTAGGTTTTCCTGCCCAAAATCGGAGTCGACACCACAGGCGAAGATCTGGAAGGTTCTTTCATTGACCCAGACTTCGTTGGCCAGGGATGACATGTAGGGACGCGCCCGACCGGTGACCTGTTTCTGCCAGGTGGAGGGTTTCTTACTAAGAGGTGGTGGGTACTGGGCCGCCAGGTCCACACTGCCCGCAGCCATCTTGTAACCGTAAGAGCGCGAGTCAAAAAAGACATAGGGCAGTTCGAAACCCTTGGGCAGGTAGACCGGGAAAGGATCCCCATCATCTGCGGCAAGTAACCGTCGTCCATCAAAGTCATAAAGACCCGTATTGCGGCGGGTGGCGGTGTTGAGTGGACCACCGGGGCCAGTGAAGGGTCGCGTGACTTCCTCGCTGAATCCCTGGAGCCAGAAGACAAGTGCTTCAGCTGGGTCAATGTTCCAGGTCGCGACACTACCCAGATCTGCAACTGTTTTCACATTGTAGGCCACGGACAGCAGGGCATTGAGATCCCCGTCGGCAATCCGGGGAAATGCCTTGCGAGCATGTCGCACGACCAGGGCAGGATCCGTGAAATCGGGCGGGTAGTCATCGAATTTTTTCTTGTAAGCCTCGAGGCCACTTTCGAGTTGCTTGAGTTCCATGACGATGCGACTGACTTCCGCACGTACCATGACACCACGAATCGTGGGGATCAGCAATCCGATCAGGATGCCAATGATTGCCATGACAACCAGCAGTTCGACCAGTGTAAAGGCACTTCGGCGGTGTTGATGAGACGTCCTCATAACCATTGATCCTCTTGAGTAGGTATAGGTGTTCCCGGACGGCCCGTCGCCGCCCGGGAGATGGTTGAATAAAACAAGTTAACCGGACAGTTTCTGGATTAACTCGACCAGGGGTAAGAAGAGTGAAACCACGATAAACCCGACAGCCAGCCCCAGGAAAACGATCAGCAGCGGTTCCAGCAGTGCCATCAAGCCGTCGGTCAGCACCTTGACTTCTTCGTCGTATTGATCGGCTACCTTGTAGAGCATGGTGTCCAACTCACCCGTTTCCTCGCCCACGTCCACCATGTTGACGACCAGATCATCGACAACGCGTTGACGCATTCGTGCCAGGTAAAAGAGCGAGAGTAAAACACCACCGGCCAGCGCCATGTAACCCCCGATCATCAGCAGGCCGGCATCCGGTGTAGCGCCATGTAGACCGGTCACGACAATGCCGGGAAAGGCACCAAAAAATGCATAAAAGAATAGTGCCATGGGATGAAAGGTAGGCCGTGAATGTTGCTTAAGAGGCTGCGCAATAGGTTCCCCCTCGCGAATGGCATCCGAAACCTTTCCATACAGGTGTTCAAACATGGCGTTACCAGAGGTGTCCTTGGTAATCGTCAGGCCTTCCAGGATGGGCACACCACTGGCAACCAGTGTGCCCAGTGTTCGGGTGGTTCTCGCCAGGCAATTTTTTTCTACGAGCTTACCTACGATGGGAGTTTTAAGCATGAATAAATCCCATCCCATACGCCCATATTTGAATTTTCTCAGCAGCTTAACGAAGAGAAACAAGACCCCGGGAATGGCTGGTATCAGGAACCAGAAACGCACGACGTTTTCCGAGATAGCCATCAGTAACAGCGTGGGTGGTGGCAGGGTGAGTTCGAATTCATCGAACATTTCCTGGAAGACCGGCACGATCTTGAGCATGATAAAGGTCAGGATACCAACCGCTACCAGGACCACGACGACCGGGTAGATCATGGCGCCCTTGACCTTGCGTTTCAGGGACTCCGCCCGTTCCTTGAACTCGGCCAACCGCTGCAGGATGATTTCCAGGGCACCACCTGCTTCACCCGCTTTGATCATGTTGACGTACAGTCGATCAAAGACCTTGGGTTGCTTACTCATGGCCTCGGACAGCGTGGAGCCGGCCTCGATGTCGTCGCAGACATCAATCAGGGCGTTCTTGAGGGCGCCACCCTTGCATTGTCCCTCGAGGATTTTCAGGCTGCGCAGGATTGGCAGTCCGGCGTCCTGCAGGATGGAAAGTTGACGCGTAAAGGTGGTCAGGACTTTCGTCGAGGCACCGCCCATGACGAAACGGCTCTTGCGGCCCTTGTTTACCGAGCGAGCATCGTCAGCTCCAGCGCGTTTCACGCTAATCCGGGTGACGTAGTAGCCCATTTGACGAATAGTCGTTTGAGCTTCTTCCTCCGTGGCAGCGTCGATGACGTCCTTGATTTCCTGACCGGTCGCGTCCATCGCTTCGAATTGAAAAGTGGGCATAACGGTTATCCCTTAGTGGAAAAAATAAGGAGATGATGTTTCATGGTTTGATTCGTGTGCCAGGTAAAATCCTGGCTGGTATCACAATTGAGCTCACGTCTAGGACTCGACGACCGTTTCCCGGATGACTTCTTCCGGTGAAGTAAGGCCGTCAAAAATGAACTGTGTGCCACGCTCTCGCAGTGGGAACATTCCGTTTTCCTTGGCAACCTGCCTTAACTCGTCGACCGAGGAATTACGCATGATCATTTCCCGTAACTCGTCGTTCATGATCATGAGTTCGAAGATACCAATCCGTCCCTTGTAACCGGTGTTATTGCAAGCATCGCAACCACGTCCGCGGAACATGGATCGGTCCCCGAGTTCTTCCTTGGTAATGTCTAGTTGAAATAAGAGCTCTTCCGAAGGTTCGATTTCTTCACGACATTGACTGCAGATGCGACGGACCAGGCGTTGTGCCAGGATCGCTTCCACGGTCGCGGTCACCAGGAACGGAGGAACCCCCATGTCCTTGAGTCGCGTGACGCTGCTGGGTGCGTCGTTGGTGTGTAGTGTGCTGAACACGAGATGCCCGGTCAGTGAGGCCTGGACTGCAATCTGTGCCGTCTCGAGATCACGGATTTCTCCTACCAGGATCTTGTCAGGATCTTGCCTCAGGATCGCTCGCAGGCAGGAAGCAAATGTCACGTCGATATCTGGATCGACCGGGATCTGGATGATGCCATCGATGTCATATTCCACGGGATCTTCGGTGGTAATTAGCTTATCCTCGAGCGTGTTCAACTCGCTCAAGGCAGAATAAAGCGTGGTTGTCTTACCAGAACCGGTGGGGCCGGTTACCAAGACGATTCCATTGGGTTTTTCAATGATTTCACGAAAAGAACCCATCGTATCCGCATCCATGCCCACCTTGTTCAGATCCAGTGAAACCACGCTGCGGTCGAGGACTCGCAGGACGACGCTTTCGCCAAACATGGTGGGAAGAACACTGACACGTAAATCAATCGGATGGCCACCCACCGTCAGTTCAATTCGTCCATCCTGGGGGAGCCGCCGTTCCGCGATGTCGAGGTTGCTCATGACCTTGATGCGCGTGGTGATGGCAAAGGCCAGATGTCGCGGGGGTGGAACCATTTCGTACAGGACGCCGTCCGCCTTGATGCGGATCCGAAATTCATCTTCGAAGGGCTCGAAGTGGATGTCGCTGGCGTGATCCTTGATGGCCAGCAAGAGGACCATGTTCAATAACTTGCGCACCGGCACACTGTCGGCCAACGCCTCGGCACCGGTCAGGTCGATCGGACCGTCGCCAGCCAACAGGTCAGCCTGCTCCTTGAGATCCATGTCGGATTCAAGGTCCTGGACGATTTTTTCGATGCTGTCTCGGTCGGAATCGTAGTGCTGCTCCAGCCGCTGCGTGATTTCACGATCCGTGGCAACGACGAGTTGAACGTCCATTCCCAGGAACGTTCGTAATTCGTCCTGGACGGTGATGTTCTGGGGTTCTGATGTGGCCAGTGTCAGCAGTTCGTTTTCCAGGTGAATTGGAATCACCCGGTAGAGCTGCGCCATGGTTTCCGTTAGGTGCTCAAGAACTTCGGTGGAAATCTTGATGTCGCCGAGTTCGATGACCTGCAGGTCCATCTGCTCAGCCAATGCCTGGGAGAGTTGAACATCGGTAATTAACCCGAGTTCTTCTGCCACGTGGCCCAATAGCTCCCCCGGTCGCTGTTGTTGCTCTTCGAGGGTCAGCACAAGTTGATCGTCATCGATAAAGCCCATGTCGACGAGGATCTGGCCAAGTTGGCGTAAGGGCATGGTGACTTTTCTTCCTGTAAAGTTTGGGTGCTACCAGGAGATCTCTAGCAGGCCTGCGGTCAAACGGGCGAATACAGCAGTAAAAAAACTATCTTTCCAGGTAATTCGTAAGGCTGATTCATAACTAACGATTGGTTCTAGGAACTACGTTCCATCACGGCACTGTCGCTGGCCGTGCCCTGCTCTGTCGTGACGATGCGCTTGGCCAATTCATCAACGGAATGGGCCCTGGATAGCACGTCCTCGCGGGTTGTCTTTCCGTCTCTCCATAATTCGAACAATGCATCATCCATCAATTTCATGCCATGCTTGGCACCGGTTTGAATGGCTGACGGAATACGAAACGTCTTGTTTTCCCGGATCAGGTTGGCGATACCAGGCGTGACGACCAGCGTCTCGTAAGCAGCCACCCGACCTCCACCAATCTTCGGCAGCAAGGTCTGTGATAAGACCCCGATAATGGTCGTTGATAACTGGGTGCGAATCTGCTCCTGGAGATTGCCGGGAAATGCATCAATGATTCGATTGACCGTGCCAGTCGCACTGTTCGTGTGCAGCGTACCGAACACGACGTGACCGGTTTCTGCAGCCGTGATGGCAGCTTCGATCGTCTCCAGGTCACGCATTTCACCCACCAGGATAACGTCCGGATCCTGACGCAGGGCCCGTCGAATGGCTTCCGAGAAGCTGGGGACATCGACACCGATTTCGCGCTGATTAATCGTTGACTTGATATGTTCGTGATAAAACTCGATCGGATCTTCAATCGTGATAATGTGGTGATCGACGTTCTTGTTGATGAAATCAACCAGGCTGGCCAGGGTGGTACTTTTTCCGGATCCTGTCGGGCCGGTTACCAGGAACAGGCCACGCGGTCGCATGACCAGGCTCGTGATGACATCCTTCAACTCGGGCCCAAAGAGATCCTCGGGATCCATCTTGTCATTGGGAATTAAACGCAGCACCATGCCAATGTTTCCGCGCTGCTTGAAAATCGAAACTCGAAAACGTCCCTTGTCCTCAAATGCGAAACCAAAGTCCGTGGTACCCGCTTCTTGAAGCTCAGGTGGACAAGGTTCGGGGGCAATACTCTACACCACCGCGACCGTGTCTTCAGGCTCCAGTACCTTGGTTTCCAGCTTGCGCATGCGTCCATGCAAACGAAACACCGGAGGCTGTCCGACGGTAATGTGGATATCACTCGCTCCCTGCTTCACGCAGGCAGCTAGCAGTTTATCAATGAGAATCGTGGCCATGGAGTTATCACGCGATCAACAAGAACCAAGAGAAGTAAAACAAGGATTACATTGTGAGGCGAAAGTAAGATGAGGAATACAAAGCATTTATCTGCCAGCCATCCCGTGAATTCCGCATGGGTGTGGCTGCGAATACATGATTATTTCCTACGGGAAACAAGTTCTCAAGTCGCCCCAGGATTACGGTCCGTACGTCTGGCGCCCAGATTACCCCCCTGATAGTAGGGTTTGTGAGCGGTGGATCTGGTCACACCGGTAACCAGAATCGTTGTAATTTACCTGTAAAGCAAGAATAAACCAAGATAGACCTGGTAGAAACAGAGTCACCCTATCAGGGGGGTGTCGTGCGGACGTTTGCCCGAGAAAAGAACCAAGAACAACTCGATTTTTGTTTAGCCGAATTGATCCTGTTCGGTCCGCTTGGCAATTCGATAGACTTCGTCGAACGTTGTTGTGCCTTCCATGATCTTGATGATCCCGTCATGGAACAAGGTTCCCATCCCCTGTGCCATAGCCACTTTACGAATGTTGGGTGCGGATTCCTGCTTGAAAATCAACTCACGAATCTTGCTCGTAATCATCATCATTTCAAAGAGGCCCACGCGACCACGATAACCCGTATGGTTGCAGTATGAGCAGCCTTTACTCTTGATGAACGTCGCCTTGGCTGCCATCTCCGGAGTGATCCCGAATTCTTCCAGGACCTCTTCCTTGGGAGTAAAAGGTTGTTTACACCGCCCGCAATTGACGCGGACTAGACGCTGGGCCATGACTCCGATCACGCTGCTCGCTACCAGGTAGCCAGGCACTCCCATATCGATCATACGTGTCACAGCACTGGGCGCATCGTTCGTGTGTAGAGTACTGAAAACCAAGTGTCCAGTTAAAGAGGCCTGGATTCCCATCGAAGCAGTCTCTTGATCACGCATTTCACCGACGAGGATGATGTTTGGTGCCTGTCTCAGCATGGAGCGGATAATGCGTGAAAAATCGAGTCCAATGGAATGCTTAACTTCGACTTGATTGATCCCTGGCAAGTAGTATTCGACGGGATCTTCCGCCGTGATGATTTTCCGATCCGGCCGATTCAGCGTATTGAGTGCAGCATAAAGGGTCGTGGTCTTACCAGAACCGGTCGGTCCGGTCACCAGGATGATGCCGTTGGGACGTCGAATCAGTTCCTGGAACTGGTCGAAATTCTGACTGGATAGTCCAAGTTGGCGAACACCGATCTTGATGTTATCGGAGTCGAGTAGTCGCATGACGACGGACTGGCCATGATTGGTCGGGATCGCACTGACGCGCAGATCCAGCACTTTGCCACCCGCAGTAATCTTGATACGACCGTCCTGGGGACGTCGTCGCTCCGCAATGTCCATTTGCCCAAGGATCTTGATACGAGAAATAATAGCGCCCAGCAGTCGTCGTGGGGGGCTGTCACGCTCGATCAGGATACCGTCGATGCGATAGCGAATTCGCACGCGATCTTCAAAGGGTTCGATATGAATGTCAGAGGCTCGCAGTTGCACAGCCTCGCTGATCATCAGTTGCACCAGGCGGACGATAGGAGCCGCACTTTCGTCCATGTCGCTGTCGTCAATATCCGTTACTTGCGTATCGGTTTCCGTGAAATCGATCGCCGTATCGGTAAATTCCTGCAGCATGGAGTCAGCACTTTCACCCTCGATTTGACCGTAATATCGGTTGATGGCTTCGAGGATGTTTTCGCGGGGGGCGAGCGCTATTTGTACCTGGCGATTAAGGATAAACCGAAGCTTTTCGACGGTTTCAATATCCATGGGATCACTGAGTATGATCTTCAGTTCTTCCCCGGTCACGGTTAAGGGTAGCGTAGCATTTTCACGAGCAATCGTTTCTGGAACCATTTCCACGACTTCTTCGGGAATGGTTACTTCGTTCAAATCGACATAATCCAGATCGTGAAATTCAGCCATGGCGCGTGTAACGTCTTCACCAGTGACATATCCCAGTTGAACCAGGCAATCACCCAGCTTCGCCTGGTTGTTACGAGCCATTTGTTCGGCTTCGGATACCTGGTCTGGACTGACGATACCTCGCCGAAGAAGAATTTCGACAAAGTCTCCCATTTGAGTTGCCATGCAGTGGGGTCCTGTTCAGGTGATACAAGTCAGTCCGCTGGCCAGGAAGAAAGCTCCTGACCGGTACATCTATATTGGACTACGGGGTTTCGGTTTGTCAATCGAATGCCGGCGACTGATCGTGAATCCGCAGTCCATGGCAACGGTCTTAGCCGGTATAATCAGCGTCCGTCAGGTGCCTGCAAGGCACTTCGCGGGGAGTTTAATTGCCGGGATTGGATGCGTATTTTATGAGATAACTCGCGCAATTGGTCCGCTTCCCGGTAGTTGGCCATGTCTTCCAGTTCCGCGGCTCGCTGGTCCAGTAAAAGCCAACTTTGCCGTAGGGCCTGTTGGAGAGGGCTGAGCTGCACGTGTAATGGGGTGACGCTGACCGGCCGGGTCGGGATTGATTCGGGAGCAAGGGCCTTGGTGGGAACAGGCTTTTCGGATTGTCTCACCTGGTTGAGTGCCTGGATGAACGACTGCTCTGTGGGTTCTACTGTTTTGTCGGCCGGAGCGTTCGTGGCCGAAGCCGGTAAGGGTTCCTGCAACAAGGTTCCAGACAGTGGATTGCCAAATTGTTTTCGTAGACGCAGGATATCGGTCACGATGGCCGGCGGCGGTATGTCTGGCGTCGCTTTTGCTGCTGGAGAGCGAGCCGGCTGCTTGGCAGATTCCGGAGGTTGATCTGCAGCAGCCAGGCTGATCAGGATCACCAGGCAACTGATCCCGTAGAGCGACCGTCTGACAGGACGGACGGTAGGCCAGGATAAACGCATGATACAATCTCCCTCATGTGCTGAACGTTATATGGGCAGCAGCAGGATTTCTCGATGAAAGTCGCCGGTGGTTTCGGCTTTGTGACGGCCGGATTATAGGGGGGTAGCGGCGACATCCGGAAGATCACTTTTAGTGGCCTGGCTGTCCAGGAAAGCGGAAAGCGTGAATTCTATCGGGGAAACAGGGCCTGCAGGCATTCATCCAGGGCTGCTGCTGGCAACGGATGACCGCCGACTCTACAATGAGTGAGATCCATGCAGAACGGCTTGAATGGGGGCATCCGTCGCCGACCGCGATGGAAATCTGTTGCACCTGGGAATCGGAAAGATTGATTAACGTGTTGATTCATTTGATTTTGAGTAGCCTGGTTTTGTTGGCGCCTGCCCAGGTGGGAGAGATTAACCAGGCAGACCAGGCACTGGTCACCCAGGTACGGCAATGGGTGCGACAACTGGACAGTGACCAATTAGCTCAGCGTCAGGCGGCTGAAAACGCGCTGATTACCCTGGGGCCCTCGATCCTGAGACACCTTCCGGCGGCTGACAGGGTGACTTCTCCCGAGGTGCGACAGCGACTGGAACGGGTGACCAAGACCTTGCAACTGCAGGGAAGTCGCCAGGTAACCGCGGCGAGCACGGTTGATTTAAAAGGCAGGATGGATTTTTCGGCGGCCTTGAAGGCTCTTGAAGAACAGACCGGTAACCGGTTCAAGGTACAGCAGCCACCGCGGAAAGAAGTTCTTCTTGATTACCAGCAGGTAAGTTTCTGGGAAGCATTGGACGGTATCCTGGACCAGGTGAAATGGGATGTAGATCCTTACCTGGGAGGTCGTACGTTGCTTGGCTTGAGAGCTCGGCCCGGGGAGGAACGTTCACGGAGTTCTGCGGCTAGCTATGCTGGTATTTTCCGCTTTGAACCGTTGCGAGTAGAGGCCTCTCGCCACTTGAGAAATCCAAGGATCCGTGGTTTGAAGGTCGCCATGCAGGTTGCCTGGGAACCACGTGTGACTCCTGTTTTCCTGTCGGTTCCATCAGCCCACTTGAGCGCCGAGGATGAACAGGGAAAACCGTTAGCTGTTGATGACCTGGGTGGCGTGATTGCCGCTGCCATCGAGGGAGAGACCACCGCAGTGGAATTGGTGCTGCCTCTCCAGTTGCCGGGGCGGGGCGTGCAGAGGATTGCATCGCTCAAGGGTCGGCTCGTGACCCTGATGCCTGGTCGCGCTGAGCGGTTTGAGTTTGTCCGGTTCCAGGACAAGAACCAGGTCCAGAGAAAAGCAGGGGTCACGGTCGTGTTGCAGCAGGTCACACAAGATGCAGGGGAGTTGATCGTCCAGGTAAAAGTGGCCTACGAGCGTGCGGACCAGGCGTTTGAGTCCCACCGTGGCTGGGTTTTTGCGAACCCGGCATTCCTCCAGTCGACGAACGGTAAGATTGTCCGCTTTCGTTCCTACGAGACGCTGGACCAGGGCGCTCGTTCCGTGACGTTGGCCTATCATTTTAAAGACCATGAAGGTTTACAGGATCCCCGGTTCGTTTACGAGACACCGGCAGTCATGGTCCGCAAGCTAGAAAATTTCCAACTGCGTGATATCCCCTTGCCATGACGTGTCATGGTCAGCAGCGAGGATTGCAGATGATCGTTGTCCCGGCAGTCGTACGAGTAGAACCAGTGAACACTCCCGAGATATCCCGTGACCGGTTGGCAAGGCGTGTGTCACGCCTGCGAGCCGCTTTCATGCTCCTGGCTTTGCTCGGGGCATTCATCAGTCTGCCCCTGGTTGCTCAGCAGGTGGTTCCTGGCTCGCTGCCCATCGCTGATGCCATGGTGGCTGCCCGTGTTGGTGGCCAACCCATCCGTACCAGTCGTCTGCAGCATGAATTGAAGCAATTACAGCGCACGCGCAAGGTGCGCGAGGAAGCTCAGCCGATGTTACAGGCACAGTTGTTAACGCAGGTCATCGACCAATTGCTGATCTTGCGGCACCTGGAATATGGTGGCCAAGGTGCGAGAACAGCTGAAATTGACCTGGCAGTCGAAAACCTGCAGAAACGGATTGAACAACGGGACCAGACGCTGACTGATTATCTTGACGAACGTGGATTAAACCTGGTCGAGTTGCGTCAAAAAGTAGCCTGGCAGATCGGCTGGTCTCGTTACCTGAACCGTTACCTTACCGATCGTAATTACCAAGAGTATTTCAAGCAGCACCGACGGGAATTTGATGGTACTCAGCTGCACGTGGCTCACCTGTTGTTGAAGATCAAGCCGGCCGCAAGTGAGCAGGATACGTTGCCGCAACGGCGTGCCATCGATGAGATCCATCAACAGATTACCGACAGCACGGTGACATTCCAGGAAGCGGTCCGTAAGTTTTCCCAGGGCGCCACGACCCTCCAGGGTGGTGACCTGGGGTGGATCCAGCGGCACGAGCCGATGTCCGAGGAGTTTTCGGCTGCCGCTTTTCAGCTTCAGCAAGGGAGCATCAGTGCCCCGGTGCGCAGCCCGTTTGGATTTCACATCATCGCGTGTCGCGAGATTAAGGTGGGCACCAGGACGTGGGAACAAGCACGAGAGCCATTGAAAGCAGCGATTACTCGTTACCTTTTTCGCTGGACAGCCGAGCAGCAGCGGGAGCGGGTGCAAGTCGAGTACACAGGAGCATGGCCCCACTTCGTACCTGGTACCCAAACGTTGGATAAAATGCCGGTTCCTCGCAAGACAGGACCCTGAGCCGAGAGTCCCCAGGTGAGTTTTCAAGATGATGGTTCGCAGTGATCAGTCCCGTGTCGAGAAGCCTGCAATGGACGCGTCGTGGCTGCGTCGCTTTCGCCAGCGACTGCGCAACTGGTATCGAAAGCATGCTCGCGAGATGCCCTGGCGCAGCGACCCTGACCCATACCGGGTGTGGATCAGTGAAATCATGCTGCAGCAAACGCAGGTCGCGACGGTGATCCCCTACTTCGAGCGGTTCCTGGAGAGGTTCCCCGACCTGCAGGTTTTGGCAGCCGCCGATGAACAGGACGTGCTGCGGTGGTGGGAGGGGCTCGGCTATTATCGCCGTGCTCGCCAGTTGCACCGGGCAGCTGTACAGATCGTGGAAGAGCACCAGGGCGTGTTTCCCGACGAGCAGGCTGCCCTGCTGGCCTTACCAGGAATCGGTCGTTATACGGCTGGAGCCATCCTCTCGATTGCTTTTGAGCAGCGGGAGCCAATCCTGGAAGCCAACACGATACGACTGCTGAGTCGCCTGTTACTATTACGTGAATCGCCGGCAAGCAGTGCCTCGCAACAACGTCTCTGGCAGCTGGCGGAATTGTTGCTGCCGCGCGTACAGGTTGGCACCTTTAACCAGGCCCTGATGGAGTTGGGTAGCCTGGTCTGTGTACCCCAGGATCCTGACTGCCAGTCCTGTCCGGTTCGGGAACTGTGTCCAACCTATGAGCATGCCCTGCAGGATGTCATTCCGGCTACCGTGAAGAAGCCGGCGGTGACGGCGATCCGGGAAGCGGCAGTCATGGTACAGGATCAATCCCGGGTCTTGTTGCGATGTTGTCCGCCAGGGGAACGATGGGCGGGACTTTGGGATTTTCCCAGGTTTGAAGTCCAGCATCAACGCGGGAAGGTGTTGGCCCGGGAACTCGAGGAAAACGTCTACCAGCTGACAGGAATTCGTATTTCCAACCCCCAGCGTTTGCAGGTTATCAAGCACAGCGTGACCCGGTATCGCATCACACTGGCCTGTTACGGTAGCCAGTGGGACCCGGCCCTCAATGACCAGGAAAACCTGGCAGATCATGTCCAGTGGATTCCTCTCCAGGACCTGGAAAACTATCCATTAAGTGTTACAGGGCGCAAGATGTGTCACTGGTTGCCACTTCCTTGACCAGCAGGAACTGCGGTCAGCTCTCGGTGGCAGGTGGAGCGACTGTTTTCTGTAGGTGGCCCCACAGGTAGAGATCATTTTCAACAGGTCGGCTGTGTAAACCATCCAGGGAACAGGCAATTGACATCGATGTTCGTCCGGTTCCGGCAATAGGACCAGGAGCCTCTGCTCCTCCAATGATCTTGTTGGCCAGGAAACAATGCACCTCGTCGATAGCGTCGGCATCAAACCAGCTTCCCAACAGTTGGCCACCACCTTCCAGGAGGATATTAGTCATCTCTCGCTGACCGAGTTCCTGCAGGAGGGTATCGATCATCTCGGGAGGACGGGTCGAGTCGCAGACCAGCAGTTGGCAGCCGGCAGCGAGCAGCAGCTCCCGGTTGTCCGCCGGCGCATCGGGTCCACAGACGATCAGGGTCGGGATGTCTTTCGCGGTTTGGACCAAGACCAGGTGGCCCGGTAAATCGGCATTGGTGGTCATCACGATGCGTGTGGCAACGCGGCTGCCGGCAGGTCGAGCCGTCAATTGAGGATCATCCAGCAGGGCAGTTTGTCGCCCCACGATAATGGCATCCATTCGCCCCCGTAACTGGTGGACAATCTGTCGTGACGCGGGGGAAGAAATCCAGCGACTGCTGCCATCCTGGGCGGCAATTTTTCCATCCAGTGTCATGGCCCACTTGGCCAGCACCCAGGGTTTTCCGGACTGGCAACGTTTCAGGTAGGGCGCATTTAGCTGGCGACAGGCCTCCTGTTGGATACCGCTGTCAACCTGGATTCCGGCTGCTTCCAGCGAGGCGATTCCCTGGCCGTTAACCTGTGCAAAGGGGTCCACCTGGCCCACGACCACGCGCGCGACACCGGCCGCGATGATTGCTTCCGTGCAGGGCGGTGTCTTACCGTGATGAGCGCAGGGTTCGAGCGTCACGTAGAGGGTACTGCCAGCTGCTGCGTTGCCCGCTTTTTGCAAGGCGTCAATTTCAGCATGTGGCCCACCGAAGTGCTGGTGCCAGCCAGCGGCAACCAGCTGGTTCTCCTGGACGATCACACAGCCAACCTGGGGGTTTGGCTCCACGTGCCCTTGACCATTGCGAGCCAGTTCCAGTGCACGTTGCATCCAGTGTTGATCGTGTTCGCAGGTAGTCATGATCGTGGTACGAGCCGCTGGGGGACTCGCTAGTCCATACCGGGGACCCAGAGGCCGGGTTTATCGGGTTCTTCTTGGTCGGGTTGATTGGCTGGTGGAGGATTGGGATCGCCTGGTGTCCAGATTTGTCCTCCACCGCCACCTGCTGCCGCCGGAGGCGCTTGCATGGCGGGCGTACCGTCGGGACGGAGAATTCCCAATTGCATTAACATTCCATAGAACTGGTCTGCCACTCCCGGTTCGTTGATGTGGTTTTGTTGAATGCGGTTGATGATATCGGTTGCCGTGGCGGAATCTCCACTGGTCAGGTGGATCGGCAAGGCTCGCAATAACCACATGGCGGGTGAGTGGCCCTGTGCCACGGCCGCTTCCTGGGCCTGGTCCAGGTACTTCAGTTTTTCGGCAGTTGCTTCCTCGAGATCGGCGAGTGTTCCGAAAATCCCTGCCAGGTCGATCTTGTCACTAAGTGCGGGCCTTCCGACGACTTCACGCGCCGATGATTTCAAAGCCCGCGCTGCTCCATAGAGCGCACTTCGCGTGTAGACCGTTAACAGGTCCTGGTCGTTCAACTGGTCCATGGGCAAACGCCCTAACTGAACCTCGGAGACCTGTTTCAGGTCCAGTCCGTCCAGGCTGAGCATTTCTGACCTGGGTAGGCTAAGCTTTTCTCGCAGGTCATCCAGGCTGAATTCTGGTTCGTTATTCTGGATGTCAATTTCCAGCAGCATGATGGCTGCCAGGACTTTTAACCGGCCGTCCATGTCGGCTGCTGCTTCCGAGGCCGTGGCATCACCAAACATTTTCAGCGAGAGGGTGGGCCAGGTTTCCAGGAGTGCCTGTTGTCGATGTTCCCTGGAAAGTTGCGCTCTCAATTCCGGAGAGGTGTCTTCCGGAAACATGGGATGCCAGGCGACCGCGTTCGCCAACTTTCCCACGACACGCTTTTCTTCCTTGGTCTCGGGGGATCCCACGAGATCTCCCAGGGCTGCCGTGATCTCCGTGAGTGCAGCACCATCGTCTGCCTTGACGGGATAACATTCCACGCGGGCATCGCGATCGGTTTGTTTGCCAAACAGGACCAGGGAGGCAATCGCCTGGGGAACCTGTGGCAGCGTCAACCCCTCGCCACTCTCCGGTAGCTCGTCATTGAGTAACAGGAAAACCGACTTGGGGGGTGGTTCGTCAGCGGAAAAAGATTCGTCCGGAGGTTGAGGAGCAGACTTCAGTCGCCGATTAGAGAGTAATTGTTCCTGGAGTATCTCGAGATTGTCGACCGGGAAAACGGTCGTGTCCAGTTCGATCTGGTCTGGATGGTTCTGCTGGTCCAGCAGTTGTGCATAGGCTTCCGCTTCGATCGCGTCATCCGATTCTTCCTGGAATGTTCGGGCGTAACCACGCCAGGCATCAGGTCCCTCGTCACTATCACCAAGGTAGGTGAGCAGGCAGGCCCTGGCACGTAGGAGATCGTGTTCCTGGGGCTGTTTCTCCAGCAAGGTGGCAACCTGTTGTAGTGCTGCATTCCAGGCACCACGATTGGCCAGCGCGATGATCGCCTGGAACGGTTCGTGCCAGCTAACATCCTCAGCGGGATCGGGAAATCGTAATTGCTGTTTCAGGAGCAACGGCAGGTTGCGGTTTTGAGCGATTTGAACAAAGCGACCTTGTGCCGTTCGCTGGTCTTCCTCGGTAACGGCAAAAGACGATTGCAACGTCAGGTGCCAGTAACCGGCGGTCAGTTGGCCACTCTGGAACAGGGCGTCGGTGACTGCCTTGATGGCTGCATCCAGGATCTGGGCGGATTGCTCGACGTTGGTCAGTTCCAGTGCACGCTGCAGAGACTGCATGGCCTGTGTGGCATCCTCGGTAGCCTGGATCAGCGCGGTTTGCGCCCAGGCAGACATGTTTTCGGGAGCGGTTTCTCGGAATAACTCGGCATTCTTGCGAGCGGCATCAAGCTGACTGGTGGCCAGCAGGGTAATACCCTTCATGGCCAACAAGCAGGCCAATGAGCCCTTCGATTCAATGAGCTTGTCAATCTGTTGTTGGGCAGCAGCAAACTGGCTGCCTTCCATCGCGCGACTGATCGTTTCCAGTTCGTCGACAACAGCAGCACCGCAACAAAACTTGAGTTTTTCCCCACTGCCACAGGGGCAGGCGTCATAGGATTCAATTGGCATGGTCAGCTTGCTCGGTTGGGGTTAAGGAATGTCCCCGTGCGGGGCAGTTCCTGGTTATTACGGTCTTTTTAGAGTTTTTCACGACCGATTGATCAAACCGGCATGGTAACAGACCGACTGCAGATAAGCGAGCGGGAGCCCTTGCCTGCCATTGACAAAGTGGGACTGGCTGGCGGGACGAGAGGTAGTCATGTTTTGCGTCGCCAGGGCACCTTCATGACCGGTCCAGGGGGAGGCGAGAGAGGGGTGTTGGAGCCTCTAGCCGAACGGGTCTGGTGTTCCCACCAGTCGGGTCGGTCAAGGCAGGTAAATTTTGCCGTTTGAACTTGCCGGTCACGTGGATTGTAGAGGCCAGTTTGGCATAGACGGATATTCGCAAGATCGCTACTCTTAAAGACTTGAGGCAACAAGTGCGCCGTTTAGCGTCTCCCGGTTTTCCTTCATGAAACAATCCTTCCTCGCCCGCCGATCACGATTCTGGGGTCTCCCTAACGGGTTACTGATCCTCATGATGGTGTTTTTCCTCGTTCCCTTTGGGTTGCGCGGAGCACGCTATTCGCTGGAGCAGATGGAGAACAAGATCAGTGATTGGTTGCCCAGTGATTTTGATGAGACCAAGCAACTGGAGTGGTTTGGCGAGCATTTTCTGGGTGAGCAGTTTGTCGTTCTGACCTGGGAAGGTTGCACCGAGGAAGATCCGAGTTTTCGCTTGCTAGTGGAGAAGCTGAAAGCCGAGGTATCGCCCGATCCGCGACATGCCAAGGAGCCCGTTGTCCTGGATGGACAAGGTCTGTCGGCTGCCAAGCGAGAGGAGCGTCTGCGGGCCCGGAAACTGGGTGATAAACTCGGACTCGATGTTGCCGCCAGCGATTTTCGTGGCTGGGCTGACCAGGATGAAAAATGGTTGAAGGGATCAGACAACGGTTGGTATTACCTCACTCCCGAGGGAGAGCTTTATCGTTGGAACGGCAAGAGTAACCTGTTTGGTTTCCTGGGCCGCGCCTTTAAACGTTCGGTCCTGGGTGATCTCACCCCGAACGGGACCTACGTTGACCAGTTTGGAGAGCGACAGCCAGGCAAGGATCAGCACAACGATTTTCATGATGACATACGCCGTCTTTCGGCGCGTTATTTCAGCTCCGTTCGCACGGGTCCCGAGGTCGTCGAAGAACTGGCTGGTGAGGGAGGCCCATTGCGCTTGCGAGGGGCCTCGGATCTGTCGCCAGAAGATCGCGAGCGAAGGGCGCGGGAAGCTGCCATCGATCGTCTTACCGGAACCTTGTTTGCTCCGGCACTGCCGCCTGGATTTGACTGGAGCAGCAAGTCATTTGAAACGCGTGTCCCTGCGGATCGCCTGGCGGTCCTGCCGGCCGATTGGAAACAACAACTTGAAACATTCGTGGCCCAGGTGGTCGAGAAGGAGTACGCCGGAGATCGCAAGCGATTCGTGGCTGCCACGGACCTGGTACAGGCCCGGCACTGGCGAGCTTTCTTTGCCAGTCTCAGTGATCGCTTTAAAGAACAGCTGAATCAACTTCAGCCACCCCAGGTCGGCTTTGCCTGGACGGCAGAAGCGTTTCGAGCAAGATTGTCGGCAGCAAGGCTCCAGGCCCTGCCGGCCAACTGGGAAGAACAGCTGGATCGATTTGTCGAGAACGTTGCCAAGCGGCAATACAATGGACAACAGGACCAACTGGTGACGGCAGATGATGTTGCCCAGGCCCGCCATTGGCAGGACCTGTTGGCGGACCTGGACGAGGAGTTGTCTCCACCACCTCGGCAAACCTGTATCCTGGTGACGTTCAGCGAGGCGGGCGAACGCGACCTGCGACGGGTCATGGGTCGTGGGTTGATGGGTAAACCGCCCGGTAAGTTGGTTCAACTGGCCAAGGATTCTGGCGTTTTGCCACCTCCGCTACCACCGACCACCCCTTGGGGCAAAGAAGCACGCCCCGGTGGAAATGTCTTGCGGATGGGTGGGCCGCCTGTCGATAACGTTGCGATTGACGAGGAGGGGGAGATCACGCTGGTCCGATTGGTCGGATTTAGTCTGTTGGTTGGACTCGGGATCTCCTATCTCTGTTTTCGCAGCATCAAGATTACCGCCTTGCTCTTCTTCGTGGGTGGGGTGGGTGCGATCTTCAGCCTGGCGATTGTCTGGTTTTGTGGCGGACGATTGGACTCGGTCCTGTTGACCATGCCATCGCTGGTCTATGTGCTGGGATTATCCGGCGCTGTCCACATTGTCAATTACTACCGGGATGCCGTGCGTGATCATGGGTTGCCCGGGGCGCCGGAACGTGCCCTGATGCATGGCCTGGCCCCCTGTGCCCTGGCTGCCTTTACGACGTCGCTGGGACTCGTTTCGTTGTGTCAAAGTAATATCCTGCCAATCAATAAATTCGGCCTGTACTCCGCGCTTGGTGTGCTGGCGACTGCCGTACTCTTGTTTACTTACCTGCCCGCAGCATTGCAGGTGTGGCCTCCCAGGCAGCGTGCCCCCAAGAAATCAGGACAAACAGGCCCGGGTTGGCTCCAGGCTGCAGTGGTTGCCTTTTGGAATCGGGTCGGAATCTATGTTTCCAAGCGGTACGGCTGGGTAATGGTTAGCTGCAGTATACTCCTGGTCGTGGCGGGCATGGGATTGTTCAAGATCACGACGTCCGTCCAATTGCTGAAGTTGTTTGACGATGAAGCCAAGGTGATCCGGGACTATGCCTGGCTGGAGGAGAATTTCGGGAAACTCGTGCCCATGGAAATGGTCGTGCAGGTCCCGGCTGCATCACAGACGCCCTCCGTGGAGACGGTCAGGAACCGGGAAGCGGTTCCTGATCAGCAACGCAATGCAGAGAAATACCAGTATACGTTCCTGGAACGTGTGGAGCTGGTAGACCAGATTCAGCGAACCGTGGAAGAAGTGTTCGGTCCGACCGGTAAGGATATTATTGGGCACAGCATGTCGGCGGTCACGTTCACCCCGGATCTTCCCCAGGCGGCTGCACGAACACAGCGTTATACGGCCAATTCGTTGCTGGAACGTAATCGAGATCGTTTGCTCCAGGAGGATTACCTATCGATCGGCCTGGCCCAGGGTGTGCCAGCGGAAGTCGCTGGAAAAGCGACCCCTGATAGTGAATTATGGCGGATTGGCTTGCGGCTGGGAGCCTTGAATGATGTCGATTACGGGCAGTTTTTTCACCAGTTAAAAACGGTCGTGGAACCCATCCTGGCAGCCTATCGGTTTCGTGACAGCTTCCTGCAGAACCTGGAACAACAGGTTATCGTAACTGGCAAAGAAGACGCGACTGCCTATAGGTCTCCCAGCGTCTTTTTTGAAGGAAACAAGATTCTCGTACTTGGTGCGGATCCCCATCGCCCGCTCTCGGAGATGATTGAAGACCAGGAGGATTCCCAGTTACTGAGACGTTTGCAACTGACGATTTTTGCGCGGACCTTGAACGAGTTACTGCTGGTCAAGGGATTCAGTAATAGCCAACGACTGCCGCATCCATTGATTTGGGTCGATGCCGATAATGCCAAGCACCAGGAACTGCTGGCTCGCATGACGGCCGAGAACTGGGATCGTTACCTGCAGAGTTTCAACCAGGTTATCGTTCTCGATGATCAGCAATTCAAGTTAAAGGGCGACCAGTCGTTCCCGTCGACTTCGATCGCAAAAATTGAGACACAGACCCTTCATCACTTGCCGGGAACCCCGGGGTCAGTCATCGATTGGGAGACCCTCGGGAAATCTGGCACGGACTCCGAGGCGAAAGTGCTGCCCAGCCAGGGATTGAATGTTGTTTACACGGGCGTGGTTCCCATTATCTACAAGGCACAACGAACGTTGCTTACCAGCCTGATCGAAAGTATCGGTTGGGCATTCGTGATGATTGCTGGTGTGATGATGATCCTGTTGCGATCGGGTAAGTTGTCTGCCGGTAACCTGCTGAGTATCCGTGGCGGCATGCTTTCCATGTTTCCCAATGTGTTCCCGGTGGTTGTCATCTTTGGCATCATGGGGCATATGAAAATCATGGTGGACATTGGTTCAATGATGACCGCGAGTGTTGCCATGGGCGTGGCGGTGGACGATACGATCCACTTCCTGACGTGGTTCCGCGGTGGAGTATTGCAAGGAAAGACACGTCGTGAAGCCATCATGCTGGCCTATGATCGTTGCGCCGGTGCCATGACCCAGACGACCCTGATTGGCGGGCTGGGGTTGAGCGTGTTTGCTTTCAGCACCTTTACTCCGACGCAGCGATTCGGTGTCATGATGCTGACCTTGCTGGGTGCTGCCCTGGTGGGTGACCTGATCTTTTTGCCCGCTATCCTGGCCAGTCCACTGGGCAAATGTTTTTGTCCAAGGCCTCCAAAAGGATCAAAATCCAAAGCGGCCACGGAACCGGTACAGGATCCCGTGGATTCGGTCCTGGAAACGTCCACGGAAAGCGGGTCGACACCCCATGGTGGAATGCGTTCGAAACAGGGAGAGCCGCTACACTTGCGGCGTGATAAAGGCCACCGTGGACCTCCCAGTTAACCGAAGATACAGGTGCGCGAAGACGGTACCTGGAATCAATCCGGCGCGGTCACGATCACCGAGGTCGCCTGGCCACTGGTGGAATGGTTGAGCATCAGCACCGTGGGTTCTGCAGACTGCTGTCCCGGTTCGGCGATGACATGAACTGGGCAGGCCGGGTCTGGAAACTCGTAGTTCAGTGTCCGGGGAATCATGCCAGATTCCAGGTTCAAGATGCTGGCGGCCATTTCCACGGCTCCACTTCCTGCACCCAGGTTGCCAAACTGGCTTTTCAGTCCCGTGACCGGGACTTGGCCCAGGCAATGTTCAATGGCCCGTGCTTCGGTAGCGTCGCCATCGATCGTACTGGCCCCATGGGCATTGACATAGCCGATCGTTTGCCGATTTTCCGGTAACTGCTTACGGGCATTCTGAATCGATGCAATGATGGCATTGGTCAGTGAGTCGGGCGTGGCCGTCCCGGCAAAGTTAGTACTGTGCCCGACAATCTTTCCGAGGATCTTCGCTCCGCGTGCGCGGGCGTATTCGCCACGTTCGAGGATCAGGGTTGCGCCTCCCTCGCCGTTGACCGTTCCGTCCCGCTGTTGATCAAACGGACGTGATGCGCCCTGCGGATCACTCTTGCGCTGGGAGATACCTTGTTCTCCCCGGTACAGCATCTGGGTAATGCCCAGCCGTGACCCAACGCCTCCGGCAATCATGACGTCTGCCTGTCCACGTTGAATGACCATGATGCTTTCGATGATAGCGAGCAGGCTGGAAACATCGGACATCGTGATCGAGTTACTGTGACTGCGAGCATCGTGCCGGATACCGACATGGCAGGCGGTCATATTTGGCAGGTACTTGAGTAGCCAGAGAGGGTACATGCGGTGCATGGCCTCGTGGCCCCACTGTTCGTACTGGAACTGATCTTGATCCTGGCATGCCTTAACGGCGTCGGCCAGGTCCTCGGCTTCGCCGTAGAGCATTTCGTTACCAAAAACTACGCCCAGCCGATCTGGATCGGTCTGGCCGGGTTCGAGCCCGGCATCCTGCATGGCCAGTTCGGCCGAGGCGCATCCCAGCTGGATGACACGGCACATGACCTTGAGACTTTTTCGAGGTTTAACGTAGGCCTTGGCTTCAAAATCCTCGATCGAACCACCGAATCCGGAAGCCAGTAACTCGGCTCCTGGAAAGGTAAATGGTTTGATTCCGCTAGTGCCATCCCGCAGGGACTGGCAGAAGGGATCGTTGCCAATGCCGATTGGACTAACAACCCCGATTCCGGTAATGACGACCTCACATTGTTCGTTCATCGTGTCTGTAAGAAACTCCTGGTGTGCGACGTATCTTGGTCGGTTGGGTCCCCGGGTCGTTCGGCGTGCGGTCCTGGCCACGAGGATTCGCTACCAGTTTGCAAGGATTGAACACGGGGGCTCGATTGGTGGTTCAAAGAAGCATTCGATTGTGCCACGATTTGGTTGGAAAGTGAAGGCGTGTCTGGTGAGAAACTCTTACGATGGCAACGTTCCTGGGTTGTGCAACTGACCTCTAGCGGGAAGTCAGGGAAGCAGTTTCAAGATCAGGGTTGTCACTGGTCCAGGTCGAAAATCCGATAGGTTTTATAGAGTTTTGCTCCTCCACGCTGCAAGGTTTTGTAAGAGAGATGATTTGTTTCCAGTACCCAGGAGAACTCGACTTCTTCCAGTCCCCAGTCCAGTACGTCTTGGCGTAATCGAGACAGGACAGTAACGCCCAGTCCCCAACGCTGGTACTCCGGTATGACATTCGTACTGAGGATTCGTGCGTTCTTGATCGCTTTGCGGTTTCCAAGCAGTCGCATGAATCCGAAGGGAAACAACTTTCCATCGATTTGACGAACCCGTGGGTTGTAATCCAGTAGCCCAAAGGCGGCCGCTACCGGCCGGCCGTCCACTTCGGCGATCGTGGTTAATTCCGGGGCGATCAGTTGGCGCAGTCCCTGGCTCAGGTGTTTCATTTCTGCATCAGACAGCGGAGTAAATCCCCAGGTGTTTACCAGGGACTGGTTGTAGATATCCAGGAATGCGTGCACATCCTTCTTGAAGTTTTTTGGATTGAGACGGCGCATCGTGACGTTGAATCGTTCCGCTGCCGCCTGGGCAATTACCTCGAGTTTTTCATCGAGCGTTTCCAGCATGTCCACATGACCCCAGAAAGCACACAGGTCCTGCGACTTTTCGAAACCGTAATTCGTGAACAAGCTTTCGTAGTAAGGGTGGTTGTAGGTCATCATGAAGAAGGGAGAACTGTCGAATCCATCCACCAGTAATCCGCATTCGTAGTTCAACGATGGGTTGACCGGTCCACGCATGTGCTGGATATCGTACTGCTTCAGCCACTGCTTGACGGCGTCAAAGAGTCCACGCGAGACCTCGGTGTCATCAATCGATTCGAAGAAGCCAAAGAATCCTCGATTTTCTTTATAACGTCGATTATGTTCGCGATTGATGAGGCCCAGTATTCTGCCAACGGGTTCCCCGTCGCGCATGGCAAGGAACGCTTGCCGTTCATTGTTGTCGTAGAACGGATGATGCTTGAATCCGACCAGTTCCTTTTGGTTCATCCGTAACGGGGGAATCCAGTGAGGATCATCCCGATAGATTTTCCAGGGAAGTTCCAGGAATCGCTTTTTATCGCGACGCGTGGTGACGGCCTTGATTTCAACGTTGGGCATGGTTTTATCAGATGTAACGCAAAGAGATGGTCGAAAAAAATACTTGTTATTAATAGGAATCGGTTTAACGCGCTGTCGATGATGAGTAATTGACAGCCTGCTGGGCCCTGGAAATAA
Organism: Planctomycetota bacterium; assembly: GCA_036124135.1. GTDB lineage: Bacteria > Planctomycetota > Planctomycetia > Pirellulales > Pirellulaceae > JAZADA01. Next base: position 23,035 of record JAZADA010000122.1, read on the forward strand.
CCTGCTTTTGAACCATCCAGGTAACAACTCCCCATAGCCTCTATGATCCGATTATACTACGGAAAACCTGTCTTGCTGAATGCTGGCAAGATAACTAGCCAGGATGTTGCGTGGCGCAACTGTTTACGAGGATAAGGATCATGCGGATTTTGGTGACTGGTGCCACGGGATTGCTCGGTAACAACGTGGTTCGAGAACTCCTGGATCGCCAGATTCGCCCACGGGTGTTGATCCGGGATACGAGTGATTCTCGGCCCCTGGAAGGGTTGGAAGTCGATCGTTTCAGTGGAGATATCCGTGATCCCGCAGCCGTCCAGGCTGCCTGCGAGGGGATCGATGTGGCCGTGCATGCGGCCGGCTATGTGAAGATCGGTTGGTCGGACCCCGAACGATACGATGCGATCAACGTGCAGGGTACCGAGAATGTAGCGGCCGCAGTTCAACAGCAACAGGCGAGATTGATCCATGTCTCGACAGTCAATACCCTGGGGGTCGCGGCAGCGAATCAAGTAGCTGACGAAGAGTCAACGAACTTACCGATTGTTGCCTGTCCCTACGTTGAATCAAAACGGGCTGCTGAAGCCAGGGTGCTAGAACGGGTGCAGGATGGACTGGATGCGGTGATCGTGCAGCCTGGTTACATGCTGGGCCCCTGGGACTGGAAACCCTCCTCCGGTGCCATGTTGCTGGAAGTTGCCCGCCGCTTTACCCCGGTAGCACCTCGTGGCGGTATGAGCCTTTGCGATGCGCGTGACGTGGCCCGGGGAATCCTTGAGTCCATCGAACATGGTACGTGTGGACGTAACTATATCATGGCCGGGCATAACCTGACTTACCTCGATGCCTGGCGTTTGTTTGCGAGGATTACCGGTTCCCGTGCGCCCTGGCTGCGTGCCGGTCCCCTGGGCGTCAGGCTGACCGGGAAAATCAGTGACCTGGTCACCAAGATCACCGGGAAGGAATCGGATTTAAATTCAGCGGCCACCGGCTTGTCCTCCATGTTCCATTGTTTTAGTAGTGAGCGTGCGCGACAGGAGATCGGGTACCAGGTACGTGACCTGGAAACACTGGTACGTGATAGTTGGAACTGGTTTTGCGAAAACGATTACGTTTAGATGAATTGCTGGCAACCTGAAGGTTTGGTGTATGTCTGAAATACCTGCTGCTACGAAAGTATTAATCACGGGAGCCAGTGGTTACATCGGTAGCCAGTTAGCAGAAGAACTGGCTGCCAGGAAGCTTCCGGTTCGCTGCCTGGTGCGCAAGACTTCCCGGGTAGCGCGGTTGAGCGAGTTAGGCTGTGAGTTGGCCTACGGGGATATCACCGATTATGGTGCGGTCCTGCAGGCCGTTGATGGCATGGACCTGGTATTTCACGTGGCAGGAGTTACTGCCGCCCTCGATGTACGGCATAAACTGTCTGTTAATAGAACTGGAACGGCGAACGTGGCCAGGGCTTGCGCCGAGCAATCGCGGCCTCCGAGGCACATCTATGTCTCGTCGGTCTCAGCAGTTGGACCGGGTGAAGCCCATGGTGCCCGGTCGTCCGATGTTCAACGCACACCGGTTTCTTACTATGGCCATAGTAAGAAACTGGGAGAGATCGAGGCGGAGAAATTCGCTGACCGGGTACCCACTGTGATCGTCCGTCCCGGGGTCGTCTTCGGTGACGGTAACCGAGAAATGCTGCCGGTGTTTCAGACAATCGATCGCCTGGGGTGCCATGTCGTTCCTGGGTTCTGTCCTCCGCAGCTTTCGCTGGTATATATTCACGATCTGATCGAGATCCTGTTGCTGGCTAGCCAGTCTGCAGGAACGATTGCACCGGCTCCTGCAGATGGCGGACCTGGGCGTGGTTACTATTTTGCCGCCGCCGATGAATATCCGGATTACTGGCAACTGGGACGCCTGATCCAACAGGCCCTGGGACGTCCGCGCGTGATCCCGATTTACTTCCCCGAGTTGACCTCGTGGTTCCTGGGTCTGCTCTCGGATGCAGTCAGCCGGATGCGCGGAACGCCTGCCCATTTGAGCGTCGACAAGATACGTGATGCGATGGTGCCTTCCTGGGCCTGCTCGACCACCACGCTGCGTGATGAGTTACAGTTTTATCCCTCGCAGACTTTGTTGGAGCAGTTGCGTTGCACGGTCGCTTGGTATCGTGAGCATGAATGGCTTTAGTGGCCGACAAATGACCTGCTGGCAGAACAATGTCATCCGTTATAAGTCGAAAATATAAAACAGGTTGCGGCAGATTATGTGGGTCGTAAATTTTTCTCCGGACTGCTTGTCCGGATTTAGTCGATAGTTAAGATAAGATTGTACAGATCAATTGGTTTTGATACGATCGACGCCACTGATTTGAGCCTTCATACCGGTTGCAGCTGGCAACTCGTGTGAAATCGAATTACAAGTTGCTGGTAACCTACCAATAGGAGCTTCATGATGTTGACGATCCTGGGTCGCTCTTCAGGCCGCAACCAGTTCTGTGATGGAACATCTCGCCGCGATTTCCTTAAAATTGGCGGTATGGCCATGGGTGGTTTGACACTGCCCCAGTTGCTGCGAGCAGAAAAACAATCGGGGCTTGGTCGATCTCACAAGGCGATCATCAATGTTTTCCTGCCAGGTGGTCCTCCTCACCAGGACATGTGGGACCTTAAGCCGGATGCTCCCGCTGAAATTCGTGGAGAGTTCCAGCCGATCAAGACGAACGTGCCGGGTATTGAAATTGGCGAACTGTTTCCCAAGATTGCAGCGATGATGGACAAGTTTGTTCCCATTCGTTCGATCGTGGGTGCCACGGGTGGCCACGCCTCTTTCCAGGCCATGACCGGTTATGGTCCTGCCAATCCACCTGCCGGTGGTTGGCCCTCGATGGGTGCCTGGGTATCGCGTGTCCAGGGTCCGGTGCGACCGACGATTCCGGCACATGTCAGTCTTTTTTACAAGACCAGCCATGCTCCCTGGGGTGATCCGGGTAATGGTGGTTTCCTGGGTATGAAGCATGCTCCGTTCCGCCTGGTCGGTGGCAAGAATGAAACGAGCAAGACAGATAACATGGTTCTGAAAGGGATCACTCTGGATCGTCTGCAGAATCGCAACCAGCTATTGGCTTCGCTTGATAAGAACCAGCGCGATATTGATCGCACGGGTGCGATGGATGGACTGGATGCTTTTACCGAGCAGGCGATAGGAATCCTGACCTCTTCCCAGTTGGCTGAGGCCCTTGATATTAGCAAGGAAGACCCCCAACTGGTCGAGCGATACGGCAAGGGCGACAAGACGTTCCGTGCCGATGGTGCCCCGAAAATGACCGAGAACTTTCTCATCGCGCGGCGTTTGGTGGAAGCTGGTGCACGTTGTGTCTCATTGAATTTCAGTCGTTGGGATTGGCATGGCGGTAACTTCAGCCGTGCTCGCCAGGATATGCCGATGCTGGACCGGGCAACTTCTGCCCTCGTTCAGGACCTGCATGATCGTGGCCTGGACCGTGACGTTTCGGTCGTTGTCTGGGGTGAATTTGGTCGTACCCCCAAGATCAACAAGAACGCGGGTCGTGACCACTGGCCACGCGTGTCCTGTGCCCTGGTCGCCGGTGGCGGTATGCGTACCGGGCAGGTTATCGGTGCAACCAATCGCCTTGGTGAATATGCCACGGATCGTCCGACGACTTTCCAGGAGGTGATGGCCACGTTGTATCACAACATGGGATTGAACCTGAGGGCTGTCCGTGAGTTTGATTTGCGTGGACGCCCGTATTATCCGATTCCTGAAGGTGTGGAACCGATGCAGGAATTGATCTAGGCAGCAGGTGGGCGTTTCTTTTCCGTGATTTAACTGGTTTTCTCTGCGCGCCGCCCATGGTCTATTAGGAGAACCAGGGTGTTACCGCATCTTTTCCGGTTCGACCTGGCAGGTTCTGAAACGTGTTCTATCTGGGGAGAGAATCGGATGAAACGTACTGTGATTGCTGCTGTCGGAACGTGGTTGGCAAGCTTGGCCCTCGTGACCTCGGTCTGGGCTGGCAAGGCGGACGGACGACTCGATATCTACTGGGTGGATGTTGAAGGTGGTGCCGCCACGCTGATCGTGACACCCCAGGGAGAATCGGTCCTGATCGATACGGGTAATCCCGGCAT
>JAZADA010000123.1:0-16705 GCA_036124135.1 Planctomycetota bacterium
TATTGTGTAGCCTGGCTCGCGTCAACAGCCACCGTTTGCGTAACGGGACACTCAGTGCTGATGATCGCAAACGCCTGGTGGAAAAAGCAGGAGAGATTAGTGAATCTCCATTCTACGTTGATGATTCACCCAGCCGCTCCGTCTCTGAAATCGCTGCCGCAGCACGACGCATCATTCGACGGGAAGACCGCCTGGGCCTGATTGTCATTGACTATCTCCAGTTAATCGAACCTGACAACATGCGAGATCCTCGACAGGAGCAGGTAGCCCGCATTGCGCGCCGCCTCAAGGGATTAGCCCGTGACTTGGAAACGCCTATTCTTTGCCTGGCCCAGCTCAATCGACAGGCAGAAGACAGCCGGGACCATCGTCCCCGGCTGAGCCATCTACGCGAATCCGGGGCAATCGAACAGGATGCGGATATCGTGATGTTCATTCACCGCGAAGAATACTATCAACATGGCGAAGTTGATGAAGAAATTGCAGGTAAAGCTGAAATTATTATCGCCAAGCAGCGTAACGGTCCCGTCGGTATTGCCGAATTAGGTTGGGAAAAGGAATACACCCGTTTCTACGATCTCGCCCCCGAGCGATTCGAGGAATTTGATAGCTTCAACCAGGAGTCCCCGCCCGCTGACTTCTAGGTCTTTGCGGATCGAACCGGCGACTCCTGCCAAGATTTCTTTTCAACTCCCCCTGGTCTACCTATCTTTCGCAGTAGACAGCAGAACTCGACTTGTACATTTTCTACGTTTCGAGTATTTCTACCCCTCCAACACGGAGTCAAGTTGGCACACCCTCCTCACTGGTCGCTGCGAGACGGCTACGAAATCGTAGCGTTTTGCATACCCCAGGCAGCTCATCCTCAGTTTTCACATCTTGCTCCAGCAACGGGGTCTCCTGTTATTACCGGGCGTCGCATGAATTTTCGCATCTTCTTAGTTTTCACAAGCATCTTTTACGTTGCACCTTACCTATGCAACGGGCAGGTTATTCCTCCTCTCAGCAAACCATCGATCGCTCCAGCAGCATTTACTTCTCAAAGAACGCCAATTCCCGCAACTGGCCAAACCACAAACATCGACGATCGTTTCGATGGCATCCCCGTAGTCGACATTGAAATTATTGGCAATCAAACACTGCAGGCAGATAAGATACTCTCATTTATCACGACTCGTCGGACACGTGCTTTTGATTCTCAAACAGTGCAATCAGACGTTCGTCGCCTTTACCGATCAGGGCTTATCCGTAGCGTCCGGACATTCACTCGCAAAGTACCGGAAGGTATCATTGTTACCTTCGAGATCTTTGAACGTCCTACGATCCAGGAAATCCTCTACCTCGGCAATCGAGGCATCTCCGACAAGCAACTTCAAAAGCAAACAAACCTGGAACCAGGCAATGCGTTAAACACCTACTCCCTGGAAGATGCCCGTCGCAAGCTTTCTGAGTTTTACCTATCCAAGGGTTATCCCAAGGCTCGTATTAACCTGATGGAAGGAGATAAACCGGGGGATCGTCGCGTTGTCTTCTATATTAGCGAGGGTCATCGCGAACGCATTTACAAGGTGAATTTCGTCGGCAACAATCCAGACTTGGTTTCCAGCAGTCGACTGAAAACCCAGATAAAATCTAAACCCGGTTATTTACGTTACTTTTTCGGAGGCAACGTCAATCGTGACCTCATCGAAGAAGACACCCGGCGGCTCACTGCTTACTACCGCAACCTGGGATTTTTCCAGGCACGTATCGCTCGCGAGTTAATCTATGACGATTCCGGGCGTTGGCTGACGATTAATTTCGTGATTGATGAAGGACCTCGCTACGTAGTCAGAGATCTTTCGATTGTCGGAAACACGATTTTCAACCAGGAAGCTATCCGAGAAAAACTCAAATTGAATCGTGGCGATTATTTCAACCTGGCCAGAATGAGAACCGACGTGGCACTGCTGCGGGACCTTTACGGCAGCCAGGGTTATATCTATGCCGACATCAAGGCTGACCCCCGATTCAGGGAAGAGCCAGGCGAATTAGACCTAAGCTACCAGATACGCGAGGGAGAACAGTTCCGCGTTGGAAAGATTAACATCAATATCGATGGTGACCCCAATCATACGCGGCAAGACGTCATTCTTAATCGATTGTCAATGCGCCCTGGTGATGTGATTGATCTTCGTGAGCTTCGTGAAAGTGAACGTCGGCTGAAGAGTTCGCAGTTATTTGAAAACAACCCCGCCCAGGGTGTCTCACCGAAAATCGTTATCCAGAAGCCGGAAATGCAGAAACAAAAGAAACCGTCTCCCTGACGTGCAACTACATGAAATCCACCTTTCTCCTCGCTACCCGAAAAGCTTCCCACTCGATGCAAGATTCAAACCTGTCCTATTCGACTTATCTCGCCGGCAGACGCTCCGTCATGCTGCCCCTGCTACTGGCGTTAAGCCCCCTGCTGGGCGGTTGCCAGTTACCGGTCAACACAGACCCTGCCATTACTACCCATCACACACAAGCTTCCAACAAATCCGCACCCCAGGCACCACTACCAGCTAACAACTCTTCCCAGCCAGCCGCAGCAACTGGAGCTAAATCGCCAACCAAGGTCCAGGCGGTGATTCGTGGACAGGACACCGCGGTTCCGAACAACCCGACTACGACTCCTCTTGCCATAAGACAAACCCTGACCGACCTGCCAGCACCAGGTTCCGAACTACACCACCGTTCGGCCATGCCGGTTTCAGGACAGTACTTGAATGATTCGACGCCTCCCCAGCAAGCCATTTCAAGCAACCTGGAAGTACTCCGAACACCGGCTAATCACGTCACAACCACGCCCCGGTACGACAACAGCCAGGCCAATGAATTCAAATTCACCCCTCAACCCGGCACCTCCCGGGTTATGCCAGCCACCTGGTTAGCGGCTGGACAAACAGTTCAGCAATCCCGAAATACAACGAGTACTCCCACTACGATTACGGTTGCCCAGGGGCCTGTACCCGTCGTGGATGAAGTAACGGGTCAACTCGATCCGCCAGGAATCCAAGAGGAAGAAATCAACACGGTGCCCCTGGATGTCGAACTAACAGACACCACCACCGGTCGGTTCATGTTTGGAGTCGGCGTTAATTCTGATGCTGGACTGACTGGCCAAAACATGGTCAATGAAAGAAATTTCAATTAACGCGACTTTCCAATGAGCCTTCGGGATCTCACCAATGGACGTGATTTTCGAGATGGAGGCCAGGGTCTCCGAATCGAGGCCATGCCTGGAAATCTCCTGCAGCGATACATGTTCATGTTCACGGATCCATACTTTATTCCAGATCCCTCGATGAGCGGTCATGATATCAGCTTAAACATCAGCGGCTTTTATTTCGATCGACGATACTGGGACTGGTACGAACAGCGACTGGGCGGCCGAGTGTCACTTGGCTACCGAATCACTGATGATCTGTCCCTGAGCCTGGGACTCCGAGCTGAAAAGGTAACTATCCACAATCCTCGCGTGATGGGTGTCCCTCAGCTAGATGAAGTCTTGGGAGACAACAACCTCTACAGTGGACAGTTCACTCTTTCTCACGACACCAGGGACATCCCCTTCTTGCCGACAGAAGGCCACTACATCCAACTGTCCTTATCCCAAGCTTTTGGCTCCTTTAGCTATCCGCGAGCTGACATCGATCTCCGCAGACACTTTCTCCTCAAGGAACGTGCAGATGGATCCGGAAGGCAAACCCTGTCCGTAATCATGGAAACAGGCTTCTCCGGCTCACATACACCTATCTACGAGCGATACTTCGCTGGTGGATTTTCCACGATCCGCGGATTTGACTTCCGCGGTGCCTCACCCGTCAATGGGGGCGTTACCGTTGGCGGCAACTTCAAATTCCTGACCTCTGTCGAATACATGTTTCCACTCACCGCAGACGACATGCTCAAGGGAGTCGCTTTTTGCGACCTCGGTACTGTCGAGGAAGAGATTGCCATGTACTCGAACAGTTTCCGCGTCAGCCCTGGCTTCGGCTTAAGAGTTGCCGTGCCTATGCTCGGTCCCGCCCCCCTGGCCCTTGATCTGGCATTCCCACTTAATTACGCCGATACCGATCAGATTCAGAACTTCAGCTTCTTCATGGGATTGGGACGCGGCTAGGCCATCTATTACCCGAGACCAGGCCGCTGCTAAAACGCCTGACCTCTAGCAGACTCAGCCGCCAAGTGTCTAGCGTTGTTCCTGTTTTCCACACGGCGCACTCTAATTGCGTGATAAGTTCACCGGGAACTGAAATCACTCAAATAGAGGCCTGCTCTACCACGCGACATCCTGCCCTGGCAGAAGTAACAGTCACTGCGTAACGACGACTATTCGGCACCACCAGTTGGACCACCTACGCGAATTGATTACGATAACAAGAACAATCAATTCGATGATGCTACCCCCAGGCGATTAATGAATCCAATCTCATTCGCATGCCCCTTTTGCTCCGGTGTTTTCCAGGTCGACCAGCAACAGGCTGCTACCCAAGTCTACTGCCCTCATTGCGAGAAGATCATTGACCTTCCTACGCAACTGGAGGAAAGCTTGCCGAGCACGACAACGCCAGACCCTGCTAGTTCGAAACCAGGCTCGACAAGCAAGAAACAACGTGCCTCGAGGAAAAAGCCGGTTCCTCAATCGCCTGACAACAAGAACCTCTTCCCTCCTGGCTACGTACCTGACTCCCCGCCCACCCCAGTTCCAGGCTCGCAGTCCGCGTCAACAGCTCCGCCCGAAGAGCCACCAGAACCTGTTGCGTCACCAAGCCCCTCAGTTCCTGATACCAAACCAACCTCCGAACCTACAGCCCGCCACTCCGATCCGCCTGGTGCAGCACTCCCCCGGCCGACTGGTGCGTCAACGAATCCATCGAAGTCGGCTGCGGAAGCCTTGCTCCCGCCTGGCGTTACCTCTCAATCGACCGGATCACCAATCACTCTGGAAAACAGTCTGCCATCTACTGACCATTTATTGCCACCCGCTGTTTCCGCCGGCGAGTCGAAAGAGGATCTATTTTCCGGGATTGATGCGGGCTCCCATGCGACCCTGGATAACTCAACCGAGGAACCTCACACCCCCCAAATTGCGCTCCTGGATCCTGTTAAAACCGTAGAAAAACACGGACAGGAAATCGAGTTAAAGCAACGTACACCCGAGGAAAAGATTCGCTGGAAACTACGCAAGAACCTCGTGCTGTGGATCAGTGGCATACTGATTCTATTAATCACGCTGTATGTCATGAAAAACTAGGCATCCGAACGATTCTTACTCGGACTCCAGGTCCTGGCCGATCGCAAACACTTCCTCTGCATCCAGAACCAAATCGTTGGCGGTGAACAATCTTCGAATTGATTCGAGATGAATCTTCATCTTGGTACCGCCGACGCCAATAGCTCCGTAGCAAATCACTCCATGCTGGTTTTCCTGTTTCGCAGTTACTTCCACGCCTTCCACTCCCAACGGAGGCACGGCGTTCAGGTCAATCACCACCTGCAACGACTGACACTGGCTGCGCACTTCCTCTGGCAACAACATGACGGACGCCATACCCGCTGCCACAATGACCTGTACTCCGTCGACGGCTGCCTTGAGGTCGTCGATACTATCGGTTTGCACCGGTGTTAACTGTGCCCCTGCTACTCGCTCTTGAATTTCCTGGCAGACACGTTCCGCTCGATCCAACTTCCGTGAAGCCACTCGCACCTGTGCTTTTTCCCTGGCCAGCAAGCGAACCACGCGTTGCCCCACGGGGCCCGTCGCGGCCAAGACAAGGCAATTGGACGCGGACAGATCGACGTGACGACTGACAGCCAACACGGCAGCAGCAGCCGTCGTGTTGGCACCATTGGCATCCATCATGACCGAAACGCGGATAGGACCAAAAAAACTATTGGTCACCTGCTCCAGGAGCTCTTCACCAGCAGCTACATCACTCCCGCCGATAAAGATCGCCGTACGATCCAGGCTTTCCGTCCGTGGAAACATCGCATCATGCACCAGGCCTCGCACTTGATTAGGCCGCACCGCATGATAGGGCAACAGTTGGTCGATCCCAGCATCAACTGCGACAACCGAGTCAAAAGGGCTTGCATGCAAATCAGAATCCAATTGGACCAGGATTTTACGTTTCTTCATGGCATGTCATCCTCTCAACTATTCTCTCGTCACATTAATCAATACAAACGCCCACCCATTCCAAAGGAAAAGGTGGGCGTTCACGTTTCATTAACAGCTTCGTCTCAGCTATCCAAGGATGGCTACTAGAATCCCTTGAACGGATGCGCTGCGGTATCTTTACCAGCAACCATCTCAGCTGCACTAGGCTTACCACCCATTGCGTTGGCGATAGCATCCTTAGTTGCCGCATAATTGTATTCATAGATTTTCTGATCATCTTCTGCAGCCGGATGAATAAACACACCACAAACGATGACTAGGTCTTCACCCTGATCTTCAGGAATAACACCGTCAGCAACCGAATCAGCAACGGCCTTGGCAACGGCTGCCTGCGCGGGACCAAACATCTGCACAGCCTGCTTCATCCCCTTGATGGTCACCTTGGTAATCATGACCGTGGCCGGTTTTACCGCCAGGTTGGGCTCCAGGACTGCCAGCAGGTTACTATGGCCATCACTTTGACGCGCTAGTGCATTGGCAAATGCAACGCCAACCGGTCCGTCTTTGCTTCCGATGAGCAGGTCGATATGAGCAATCTCATTGCCATCACCAGTTAACGCTTCACCAATATACATCGACATAGAACATTCTCCATCTTACGAATACGAGTCAAAACTCAAGATCAAACAAGTCTTTCAGAGATAGAGAAAATAACACACCATCACCTAATTGCAAGAACCCGTGCATATCGGAGCGACGAAAGAATACAGAATTCTGGCCCAGAACTGGTGATCAGTCACAAAAATAGCTAATTTGACGACATGCCTAAGACTATTTTTATCGCTGGTGCCAGTGTCCGTTGTGCCGTCGACTCGGCCGTTCGAAGCGGCTACACACCAATAGCTGCTGATTTATTTAGCGACCATGACCTGCAACAACGATGCCAATCTTATCGCATTGAAGATTATCCAGCCCAACTACTTGATATCTCGAGAGAGTTGCCTGGAGTGCCCTGGATGTACACGGGTGGACTGGAAAACCATCCTGACCTCGTTGACCAGATATCAGGAGAGCACCCATTAATGGGCAATCCTGGCAACGTGTTGCAACAAGCATGCAACCCGTTCCTGGTTCGAGACATCCTGGCCGACCAGAACCTACCTTTCCCGGAAATCACTCGCACCTTTCCCTCTACCGCTACCGGGCAATGGTTAAGAAAACCCTTCCGATCGACCGGTGGACACGGGATCTCCTCGCTGTCATTACAAGACAATTCCACCGTTTCCGAAAATGGCAGGTCCAACAAGGATCTTTATTTCCAACGCTTCCTGGATGGTCCCTGCTACAGTGCCACATTCGTGGCTTCTGATCGCACCTGTGACCTCCTGGGCGTCACACGGCAACTCGTAGGAAAACCATTTACCGGCGGACCTTCCTTTGGCTACTGTGGCTCAATCGGACCAATCGATTTAACCAGGGAGCAGAAATCGACGCTGGACCTGATCGGCCAGACCCTGACCGCAACCATTCCTCTGCGCGGTTTATTTGGAATCGATTTTGTCTGGCATGCTTGCCAAGCCTGGACTCTCGAAATCAATCCGCGGTTTCCTGCATCCGTGGAAATACTCGAAATGGCATTTGGTCTATCAGCAACCGGCTTGCATTGCCAAGCCTGCCTCAATCCAGGGGAAGTTTTTATCCGGCCAACAGCAACCAACCTGGAATATGGGAAAGCCATCATCTACGCCCGCGAACCATGTACGATCACAACTGACAACTATCAATACTGGATCACCCGAACCGGCTCGCAACGAACAACCAACCAGGGCCGTTGCTCGTGGTTTGCGGACATCCCTATGCCTGGCACCAGGATTCCCGTCGGCCATCCGATTCTTACCGTGATGGCCCAGGACAGCAATTCACACCAAGTGCTGCGGCAATTGATTCGTACCGGTAGACAAGTACAAGAAGGGTGTCAGTCACCATGCCGCCAGTAGCGGATCGGGCCTACGCAGCAAGCTGAAACGTTTCAAGAAACGCTAACAATCAACCTGCTAGACGGGTAATGCGATTGGTAACGGCTGGAGTCTTGGCGACATCCGTTTCCTGACAATACTCCATCAGGTAAGCATCTTCAGCGGTATCCTCATAGAAATCATGGAGCACAGAGACTGCTCGGAAATCCATATCACGAAAAAACAACTGAGCCGCGAGGTTGGTTTCACGAACCTCTAACATGATTCGATTGCGGCGTTGAGGAGACAGTTTGCTAACCAGTTTTTGCACCATGGCCGAACCGACACTACATCGTTGAAATTCTGTTGCCACGGAAAAGTTTAATATATGCAGACGATCCTGGTGTAATTCATAAATCATGAACCCCACGACATTGTCATCAAATTCTGCAACCATACCAATGCAGTTTCGCTGGCGCAAGCAACGCACGAAATCCTCTTCGGTCCACGGAAATTCAAAACTATCCGTTTCAATCCGCAGTACTTCCGGCATATCACGTCGAATCATCCAGCGAATATGGACCGTGACTTCATGCCACTTATCGTTTCCCATGTCGGTCTCCTTACCGCTACGATCCGGTGAACTAACACCTGTGATATCTTATGACAGGTGGTCACCCATTCACTGCCAATCAGGCCGGTACACTCGGCAAACGTTCCGTGCTTGCCAGTAATTTCCCAAGTGGCCAAGGTCAGCCCTGTGGAGAGTAGCAAATCGTTGAAAATCTGCCAATATGAAAACATCTCGCCATTAAAAAGCCTGGCACAGGGCAGGATCGAGAAGCTGATCCTCCTGCTAAAAAATGTCCCTGCTAGGGGATTCGATGTAGATCAGTCATCGTTTTGGAATCAAGGCTTACCTCGGTTGTCGGCAAAGGCAGCCACGAGGGTATGACCGCAGCGATGGCACTAAGCAACACAATCACGATTCCCACGAGACTCGGAGTTAGCCACAGCCACCACCCCAGCCCCAGAAACACGCCGAACAGATAAGGCCAACGCACCCACCATTCGCCAACAACTCCCCTTTGGCCAAGATTCCAGCCAACCCCCGCAACGAGCAACCATCCCAGCGAGACAAGTAAGCGAAGTCCGAAGTCACCACCTTCACGAATTCCCGGATAAACCAAGTCAAGCTCGGCATGCTGGCCTTCAAATTCGCCCACAACCTGATTTCCATCAACCACGGTCAACCACACGTCCGCACTACCCGCTACCCCTAATCCTTCAAGACCACGTTCTGGATCCCACGCAGCGAAGTCCAAACGATCTTTTAATTCCTGATAACGTTTCAATGCCTGAGCTACAGATTGCTCCACCGTAGTTTCTTTACTGGCAACTCGCGTTCGGTTCCACGCAGATTCAACTCCCTGAAACCGATCATCCCAGGCAAGCAACCATTCCATGATGCGTTGCCTGGTCAAGTCAGATCTGTTTTCATTCGCACTTTCCACCATTGCCGTGATCGTATCAAGCCGCTGTGCAGCTTGCTTACCGATCGTCGTCGCCCCCTCCCCATTGCGGGGACGTCCACTACCTAACGCCCTGGGCGACCTGACGGTCCACAGGGTACGACTAACTGGAAATTCTTCGATCGTCGGCGTGACTGTTTTGACTCGTTTTAGTACCGCTGTCTTAATCGCGAGACGCCCTCGAAAAACAACTTCAATGCGCTGTGATAACTGGGACGGCCCCAACTGCAGAAGATACCTTCCCTCTTCCAGTTCTTCCAGGGATCCCGGCAGGCCCGCCACACGAACATCGACCATTTCATATCCCTCGGGCACCTTTAGTACACATTCCGTTCGACCGGCTGGTTGCAAATCAAAGGTAGTAACGCCAAAACATTTGCCATTCAAGGACCAATCCAGGTATACGTCGATCAAGTGAATCAAGGGATTCATCTGGACCTGCTGCACCTCGTTAATGCGGGCACGAAAGTGTTCCGAAAGAACACGTGCCACACTGGAATCTGTAGTATCAAGACTCGCAGCAATCGATTCCGGCAGGCTGGCGATACGCTGCAAACCACTGGTATCCCATGCAAGTTTTTGTTGGCCCAATCGATTTGGCATAACGACATAACGAGTGGTTCGCAGCATGCCCAACGGAGTTATCTCCGGGACACGAACACCACCTGGTGGCAAAACCAGTGGACCTTCAATCCGAATTTTAAAATCTTTCGCCAATGCTGTTTCCGGACGAATCACCAGGCGTGGCTGAGGAATGCCCGGCAATCGCTTAATCTCGAACGGCATGGCTGGCGTCAAGTTATAGTCTCCTCCCCAGCCTTCAGGTATTTCAATCTGTAACTCATCACAGACACCACTTAACACCTCCACGTAGCAATCCATACCTGCCCACCAGGCATCATCTCTTCGGAAAACGCGTGTCACGGAGCGACAACGAATTCTTCCCTGGTTTCGAATCAACTTTAGAACCTGCTCACTACCCGTGCGCTGCTCAGACTCGGAAGATTCTGTCCAACTAATCACCAATCGGCCAAGTTCATCCTGGAATCGTCCCTGTTCCGGGATCGATTCGAGCAGTTTCGGCGAGACTCCCTCCACCTCCACCAACATCTCCGATTTTCGATAAATTCGCACGTCTCGCTTAACGATAGTTCCTGTTTCCAACTCCAACCGGGGAACTCGCATGGATCGACCATTGTGTGGCCAATCTCCGGATATCCATAACTGCTGCTGACCTGTCACACCTTCCTCAAGAAACACCGTCAACCGATCATCGCTGGACATTGCCAACCGTGTTGGCACGGATCCACCATCTTTCAACAGCGACACTTCGTTGACATGAAATCCCTTTGGTAAATGGAGGCGATGCTGAAACACAGAACTTCCCTTGGTTTCGATATCCATCCGACACTTCATACCCAGGCGATCCAACCCTACTTCGAAATCTAGCTGTTGCGTGGCACTCGACTCGGCGATGCGTCGTCGAGTCGCCAAGCTCCACTGGGAATCCTCGGCTCTTGGGCGGAACGCAAAATCAGGCAATTCCTCACTTCCCCAGCGCTGAGCAAATTGTTGGACTTTTACTTCCTGCGACTCATCTATTTCTCCAGCATTCCACTGGAGTCGATTTGACACCGAAACACCAACTTGCCGAGCAACAACACGATCACTAATCGCTTCCAGCGTAGGGAACTGCAGTTGCCCCACGCCCGATGTCTGGTTCATGTAAAACGACATCGTCAACATGAAATCCCTATCCATCGGTTCTCTCAAGTCGACATGTATCCGATTAACATCGCCCTCCTGGACCCGGGGAGTTCCCCGCACCGGCTGGGCAACTCGCATGGGAAGCATGCGTAATCGTGGGTCAACACGCAATTGCACCTGACTGACCTTCCCTCGCAAAACAGAAAAACGAAACTGGGTTTCCAGCACTACGGAATGTGGCCGTACTTTCATCCAGGTCAATTGTTCCACGCTGGTCTGGGGCACTAATTTCGGAGCAGGCACCTGCCATGCCCAGGCGAACCCTAACTGGCCACAAGCTCCCAACTCGGCAACCAGGTCACCCGAGGGGAGTTGACGTCGGACCGTTCCGCGACGATCAAGAACCGAGATAACAGGCATGTCTACTGAATCTGGAAAGACAACTCTCGTCGCTGGTATCCTGGGAATTTGAAATCGTATTGCACTTTTCCCGCCAATCCTGCGAATGTTCGGACGCAGTTGATAGGTTAGCGTGTAAGAACCTGGTTCATCGGTCTCCAGGATAAAAGCATCTCCATTGGCGGACCAATTAATCGCCACTTCCTGTCCATTCAACTCGACATTCGACAGTTCGACGGTCGCTCGCGGCAGGGGAATCTGGATAGTCTGTTCAGCCAGTAACACTTCCAGTTTAACCGTCACTGCAAATGCCGGATTGTCCAGACGATTACGAACGGCACTCCAGTCATAGGCGGCCCGGTATTCGGCATCGGTCAGCAGCCATCCGGCCTTACTTTGTGAAGTCTTTTCTGTACGTCGGTGCAACTCATCAAAAAACTCTTCCGGCAAATAATCATATTTTCCAACCGGATTACTTTCCTTGTCGACCGGAATCAACAAGCGATATACTTGCTGGTTTCCTGCAGCACTCTGTTTCCCTGTTTCACCCTCACCATCGGTCATGTCATCAGCCCAACTCCAGAGTGCCAGTGTCGACAAGCCGACAAACATCAAAATAGAAAGTAATGTTTTCGGTACCCCCTGAAGTTCAAACGACAAATCTGACACGCGTGGTACACTTAGCTGCCTGGACACGGAATGACGCCAGGTAACGATTAGCAAACCAGCCACTAACGATCCCAGAAACAAACAGGTCGGTCCAGGATAAATGCTGGCTGGAGACAACAAAGCCACTAATCCACTCAAGACAACCGCCTGGATCAATCTTTCCGGTCGGCTAGCAAACAACCAGGTAAACAAGCCTGCCCAAACCAAGAGTCCGGCCCATGCAAAGGAATGCAGCACCAATGGCCGACAGACGACAATTTGGCTGGACACGCCCTGCTCCAGGGAAAAGTCATGTTGAGACCAACGACTGTCGCTGATCTGGGTAGAGGTAAAACCAGAGGCTGCCAACCAGGGCGAAGTGACATCCCCGAACTGTTGTGACCATTGTTGCAGGTCAATCCAGCGGGTTTCCTGGCCAACGGATTCACGGCGAACTTCTGTTGCCAAATGATCCGCACCAACCACGTGAATCACCGCAGCATTACCCGTGGCACTCGAATCGGCTGGTTCCTGGTCCAGGGCGGCGGTGGTTAAAGCGATCGCATCCTCGCTAACCATCAACGACAACTTGGCGGATCGCAATAATTCTCGTCCGATCTCAAGAGGATCGGCCTGCGAAAACGAAGCCATCATTCCTGTGTCTAACGGATGGCGCAAAAGACTTTCCTGGTCAATCCACAAAACAGTCCCTGGAGGTTCCAGCTGGCTACCATTGGCCATCAGGCAGTTCTTCAACACGGCATCCCAGGTAACCTGTTGAGGTCCATCCGCCTGCAGCCTGGCTAACTCGAACCCTTTCCCCAGTCCCCGCAAACAATCATTGGCCTGCTGAAAAATTTCCAACTGGTCGTCGACCGGTCCGATCATTTGTTGCCAATCCGTGGCTGCCAGCAATCGAAATGGCCCCCTCCCTGGCTGACGATACAGGGGGCCGAATAATCGCTTTCCCACGGAAAGTCGCTGGGGCTGATTTGAACCAACTGCTTCACGAGAAAACAATGCATAACCTGGGGGCAACAAAACCTGCCATTCTGTTTGCAGGACAGGACACTTGACCTGGGCCAATGGTGCTTTCAATGCTGCAAAAATATTGAGCGTAGGTGACTGCACGCGATAACTCACACGAACAATTGGAAATCGTTTTCGCAGTGGTAACGGAACCTGCAACCGTCTTTCATCATTTTGCGATCCAACCAATCCAAGCACTTCCCCATCCACTACCAGTTCCTGCAACTCTGTCCCTGCGGGTAACCGGAGGTCAAAGTGCTGCACACCTTTATTTTCCAACCGATATACTGCCTGGTGTGTCGAATATCCACTTGCGGTAAACCGTGACTGCAACTGGCAACTCCAGGCCCACAATGCACTCTGGGACCCACTTGCCTGCCGTCGTGCTACTTTCACCTCCACGTTTTCAGAAGGATCATATTCATAGACTCCCCTGACTTGAATGCTGCGACTCACCGTCCCCGGAATTGCTGGAATTCTCTCCAGCGCCCCATGTTGAATTTCAAGGTCGGTACTATCCGGAACAAACACTGAAACAGAACCTACCTGGGTGATGGACTCCGGCATGGCGGCCAGGCAAATCGTTGCGGAATTCTCCGTCGCCACATTACGCACGCCAACTAGACGAAATGCATCCAGCTGCGCCTGGTCCAAACTCACTTCCCAAGTTTCACCTCCAGTCAACCCGCGCAACTCCTGCTCCTCCTGGTCCAGCTTTCGCGAAACCAGCTTGACGGTCCCATCTCCTGGCAAGGTCCACTGCATGGGCAAACCGCGGGGACGGTAAAAGTGCACCAGCAACTGCTGTAACGGCGCATTCTCCGGCGTACATGTGATTTGATACTGCTCTTCCAATCTCTGATTGCCAAACAGGGCCTGGACATGGATTTCACTGGAGTAACGTGATTGTTCTCGATAGGCCTGCAAACGCAAGCTCTTCAGGCCAGGTTTATCCAGCAAGAGCAAGCTTGTCGAATCCAGGTCCAGCGGCGTTGCGAGAGACTCTTTTACTTCACCCGGATCAAGTCGTTGCAGTTGAAAACCTTCTGTTAGCCTTAACTGGAAACCCGCCTCTAGTCCGACAGCAATAACAGAACGCCGGGATGCTGTGGACTCAAAATCGACCATCCGCAATCGGGAACCATCAATTTTCCCCTGGTTCGCCCGACTATGCCCTCGAACCAGTACACGCACGTCCTGTCCATTTTGAATGGCGCGATTTAACCTGACGACAAGTCGCTGCTGATTTCTTGCTTGCCCGGATCTCGGGGGACGGGCCACACGAATCACCTCGTAATCATCCAGGAATTCTGGCGGATCCGTTTCCACGGCATCCACAATCCAGCCTGGACCCAATCTTCCCTGGAGTACAAATTGCTGACCATGGGCAGCCCGCGCATCGGCAATGACAAGTCCACCCATGCGTTCCGAGGCCAGATCAATTCGAGTTCCAATATCCAGGTGAATTTCGGCCTCGCGTCCTTCTACGACTACGCTAATCGAGGCCTCAGGCTGGTAAAACTGAAATAAGCGGGATTCCTCAAATGCCGACGACACACCCGGCTTTACGCCGGTTTCATGACAACCATTGCTCTGCAACTTAACCAGGGTTAGATCACTCCCCAAGCTGACATTAGCCTGCCCTTCCTGCCAGACGCCTTCCAAGACACGGATACCAGGCAACGCCCAGTCTTTACCTACCACTAGCGAAGCAACCGTCTTGAGTGAGATGACGCGATCCGCACCACCCAGTGGCTCCGTGAAATGCAGGGTTACCTGTTCTCCCTTGGCGACATCCTGAGTCGTCCAACGCAGTTTCTGTTTACCCAGTTGCGCCGTCAACAGCTGTAGGCCCGGTGCAATCAACAACTTCAATTGACGGATCGGTTGATGGTGTACGTCAACATGCAAATCAACTTCCAGATTCATCCCTGTTCGCGTCAGTTCGTAATTTGCAGTTTGCCTAAACAAGATCAGCGGATCTCGTGGTTGAAAGTTCTCTTGTGGGCTAACCGTCAACAGCGTCTGGTGATGCCCACCCAGTTCCACGATCCATGTTGACGCCAATGAATCCTGGTCTCTTTCCCTGGACTCTTCAGCTGCCTTGTCTACTAACGGAGCAACTAACACCAGGCCATTCTGGCTGGCAAGTGATGTTTTCTCCGGCAACCGCAATTCAAGTCGACTGGCCGCGCTTGCAGGAATACGGAAATCAAAGATTTTCTGCTGCCCGACGACAGACGTACCCTTGAGTGACCAGGGAATCCGCAAACGCCCTGTTTTCTCGACGTAAACAAATCCACGGCCGGTCGCATCCATACCAACTACCGCAGGACGCTCTGGATCTCCGTCCCACGCTGGGCGGCCCCAGGCCAATGCACCTGGAAACAAGGGCAACATTGCCGGTGCACCCGTTTTTTTCTCGATGTCCAAAAGGGCTATTCCATCGACTAAACCTTCGTCTACAAGGCGGCCGGAATAGGTTGATGAAACAATCCTTACTTCGCTGGATTTAAGCGTATCACGTGCACTACGATTAATCGCTTCCACCATTTCTTCGAAACTATCACGTTTCAGTGGCATCGTCCCCTTGATCAGGTCATCGAGGTCCCCTACCGGAACGTAAACACGGCGAAAATAAAGCGGTTCACGATCCTTTTTTGGCCCTGGAAGTTCCTGGGCCAGGCCGGACACGCTACTGACAATCCCGATTGCCACGAGACTGACTAAGAGGCTACTCCTCAATCGATCATGCCTGCGCTGTATCATGCTCCAGGCTCCGAAGTGGGGAGTTCACGAGTGAAAGTACTCGCCACGGCCGGATCGATTGGATTTAAATCCCCTTGTGAATTCACATATTCACCCGAATTTCTTTCGCTGCCTCCACTTCCATAAACAAATCGAGGCCACCGGTAATCCTGACGACGCAGCATGAGCCAGTTCAAAATACGAGCCACCAGGACCAGCACCAGTCCCAGGGCAGCTGACTGGGAAACCAACAGGACGCTCTCGGGAGTCAGCAACGCACCGGACAAGAGCACAAGCCCCCCACACAAGAGGAGAACCGGGTGCCGGAATCCGGGTAGATAAATCAACAACAACCCGATCAATAACGTACTCCCGGAAGCAACCATCAGAATGGTCGCTCGCCCCAGCATTCGAACCTCAAGATCGACAACCGGGCCGATTGACGTATAGAGGTATCGATTGCTACTCGCTGGAACTGGATCCTGTACGGTCGCACCAATCCACTGTTCCAAATCCTGTTGGCTGAGATTCGGCTGCCT
>JAZADA010000124.1:0-2543 GCA_036124135.1 Planctomycetota bacterium
GCTTGCTTAAGTGACGGAAACAGGACTTCCAACGCAGCTGGTTTTGATAATCGAATAATCGCACCTGCCATTGGCACAGGTGAATCTTCGGGCATTTGCAACAGCACGATTCCCTGCTCAATATCCAGGGCATTCACGCCCGTGGCACGTTGGCTGAGCACCTCCAGCACTTCAGTCGGATAGAGTTGACCGGCCTCCGAGTTGAGGACCCGCTGGGGAGCCAGGACCACGGCGGCCATGGCCGTGGCCGGGATATAGGACAGGTCCAGTGCTGCCTTTTCTTCCGTGGCAGTCGGTTTCGCAGACACTTCCTGCTTACCCCCTGGTTCAGGCATCACCTGTTCATTCTCCTGGCCAGGCTCCGGGGTAACTTTCGACTCCTGGCAACCGGACAGACCGAGAATCACGTTCAGCATCACGAGATTGACCAGCATGGCTGGCAGGCAGCTTGGTTTCTGATTGGCAAACAGCATGAAAATCTCCTCGCATGGAACTCATAAGAAACAGGGAGCAGAACAGGTACAACGACGATTCCCACGTTCTTCTATCAAGGTAATCGTTTTTCAAGGCCGAAACAGGACACCCGGGTGGAATGATCAGAAAGCGGGCATCTCAGACTCGGCTACAACAGGTTACCAAATCAAGCTTTAAATACCAGCAAATCCGGCCTGCCCCCCCTCCACAAATCCCGCCCGAAATCCATTCCAGTCGATTGATTTGACAACCTGCCTGGGATATGGTGATAACCGTTTGCAGCCCCTGTAAAACTGCCGGTTACTCTCAATCCTTGATATGCTTCGCTCGAAGGAATCCGCTCATGTCCCAGCCCAAGCAACCTGAAACGTCTGTTCGCACCAATGATGCCATCCTGAAAATGGGTCGCCGTCGCTTCGTGGCCGCCGTCACAGCCGCCGCCACTGCCGGTATGAGCCAGCAACTGTTTGCCCGCGACTATGGTCCCAATGCCCCCCCCCAGCGTTACCCGGATCCTGATATCGTGGAGTTGGATGAACGCTTCAAAAAGTACAAGCTGGGCAACAGTGCGATTCGGCGGCTCTACCACAGCCCCAAGATGCTATGGGCAGAAGGCCCCGCCTGGAATGGCGTAGGTAAGTACCTGCTCTGGAGTGACATTCCCAACGATGTCCAGCTTCGCTGGCTCGAAGAAGATGGTCACGTCAGCACCTTCCGCCACCCTTCTGGAAACAGCAACGGGAACACCTTTGACTACCAGGGTCGCCAGATTGCCTGTGAGCATGGCAACCGCCGCGTGGTTCGTTACGAATACGACGGCACGATCACGGTTTTAGCGGACAAGTTCGGTGGCAAGCAATTGAATGCTCCCAACGACGCCGTGGTCCATCCCAACGATGGTGCCATCTGGTTTACCGATCCGGGCTACGGCAGCCTCATGAACTACGAGGGCCATCGCGCCAACACCGGGAGCGTGCAGCCATTCCAAAAGGAATCGGTTTACCGGATCGATGCCAAGACCGGCAAGATTGCCAAGGTGGCTGATGAAATCCACAAGCCCAACGGCCTCTGCTTCTCACCTGATTACAAGAAGCTCTACGTCGCCGATACGGGTGCCTCGCATTACCCGGATGCAGTCCGGGACATCAAGGTCTGGGACGTGGTCGACGGCACCAAGCTGGCCAACCGGAAGATCTTCACCTCGATGGACCTGGAAATGGAAGACGAGGATGGTAACAAGGTGACCAAGGCCGGGTTTGCCGATGGGATCCGGGCCGATACGGATGGCAACATCTGGGCCAGTGCCGGCTGGGTCGGGGATGGCTATGACGGCGTCCACATCTTCGCTCCCGATGGCGATCGCATCGGACAGATCCTGCTACCGGAAATCTGCTCCAACGTATGCTTCGGTGGCACCAAGCGAAATCGCCTGTTCATGACTGGAAGCCAGTCGCTGTACGCGGTTTACGTCGAGACCCAGGGCGCCCACATCACCTGATCCTGACAATCCGAAAATGAACTTGCGGACCCGTTCAAACTTGAAGATAATTGTCTGTGTGCAGGCCATTGTCTCTTGCCGATAAGAGAACCAGCCAGGAAACCTTAGGAAACATCCTTTCCAATGTTAACTCTTCATTCCGGACTCCGACGCGGCCCAGGGGGAAATGTTTCCCGTCGGGAACTGCTCCAGATCGGTAGCCTGTCGGCGTTGGGAGTTAGCCTGCCGCAATGGCTGGCCAGCCAGGATGCCCAGGGGTCGGAAGGACAACGGCCCCCCGTAAACTGCATCCTGCTCTGGCTCCTCGGTGGTCCCAGCCACATCGACATGTATGATCTCAAGCCGGATGCCCCGGCCGAGATTCGCGGCGAACTCAATCCGATCCAAACCTGCACACCGGGCCTGGAGTTCGGTGAATTGATGCCGAACCTGGCCAAGTGTGCGGACCAGTTTTCACTCATCCGTTCCATGTATTCCTACACGCCGACACACGGCAAGGGCGACTGGCACTTGATGAGTGGCAACAAGTACACCAAGGAAATGGCTCCCGCCAGCTTTGGGTCGATCCTGA
>JAZADA010000125.1:0-3025 GCA_036124135.1 Planctomycetota bacterium
GGTTGGTAGTTCTCGGGCAATACCTTCCTGTCCGGCATTGACGATTTCCAGCTCTGGTGAAACCGCGGCCAGCTGCTGGCAATGGTGAGGTTCCACGGGATAGCAGAGGACAGTTCTCAGGGGCATAGCTAAATCACAGGGGCACAACGTGTGCGGGTTGAATCCACCGGGGGTGGAACGTGTTGATTTAAGGAGGTATTTAACAGTCCGAATCGTACCAAGCGGGCTCCCTGCTGCAAAGCGGACGCGGCACTGACAGGGAGATGGTTTTAGCAAGGAGCCTGCTGATGCCATGTAAGCCGCGGTTGGCGAGATGGCGTCGATGGTCCATAATAGGGCAATGGCTGCTTGTAGTGGCTAAGGCTATTGTGCGAGCAGTTGGTATTGAAAATATGTTAGTGAGCTGCGGTGGCTTCATGAGAGGTCCCGGCAAACAAAAGGAGACGTCCCACTGACTTCGGCCAAGAAACGACAGCTAGGGATCCTGGTGATCATTGCCCTGGTCGCCTTGCGGATCGGCACCGGGTGGCATTTTTTCCGGGAGGGAACGACCAAGCTCCAGCAGGGGGATTTTTCCTCGGCTGGATTCCTTTGGAATGCGCGCGGACCGCTCGCTGGATTTTTTCGGGGATTGGTTTGGGATGCGGATGGCAGGATTCGACTTGGTTACGACGAGTCGAAAGGAACGGTAGGAGCTGATCCAACCGTGGGGCGATGGAATGATTACCGCGCTCGTGTCGTCAAGCGGTTTAATCTGGATGAGAAAAAAACGAAGGCTGCTGAGCAGGCGATGAAGCGTCGAGTTGAGCAGTTGAAGTGGTACCTGGGGCAAAACCGGGAAGATATCCTTCGCTATTTCCAGCAGTTGGATCGGTGGCAAGACCAGCAACAGGATGCGTCGCGTCGCGATGTGAGTACCTTGCGAGAACAATCCGAATCACTGGCCAGCGAGCTCGCCGGGAGTCGACGAGGCTGGCTGGCAACGATTGAGCAGTTGGAGGTTGATTACCAGGAAGACCTTGCCGAGCTGGCCGGATCCTCGCGGTTACTGAAAATGCGTTACCCGGGGCGACGTTTTTATGATTCCAGGTCAGTGGATAGGGTGTTGCCCTACTTTGACCTGACGATCGGGATTTGCCTGGTGGTGGGTTTATTTACGTCGACGGCCGCATTGGCCGGTGCGGCGTTCCTGCTGTCGGTCGTGTTAACTCAATTTCCGGGAGCAGTGGGAGCTGCCCCAGTGTATTACCAGGGTATTGAAGCCCTGGGGCTTTGCCTGTTGGCTGCTTTACGAGCAGGGCAATATGCAGGGTTAGACTTTTTTACCTACTGTTTATGGCGCCGAACCAAACGTGCTAAGCAGGGAGCGACTAAATGAATCTCAGTCCGGAAGAAAAAGAAATTGGCCGCGAAAACTATTACGAGGTGATCGGTGTTTCACGTCGTGACTTCATGAAACGTGTCGTGGCCGCGGGTGCTGTTTCCGGCGGTGGACTAGGCGCCATGTACTTTAACTATGGGAAAGTGGCAGATCCGGTACGGGTCGGTGTCATTGGAACCGGTGATGAAGGAAATGTATTGATCGGAGCCTTGAATCCGGAATACGTCCAGGTCGTGGCCATCGCCGATATCCGGCCCTACAACGTGCACCGGGCTTTTCATGGCGATTGGTCCAGTGATGCAGCTATCGCAGCGCGTCCGGGGCTGTTGTCCAAGTACGGCTGGAAGAGTCGCCAGGAAGCGGAAAAACAGGTCAAGGTTTACACCGACGACTATCACGAATTGCTTCAGAACGATGACGTGGAAGCAGTTATTATTGCTTTGCCACTGCACTTGCATGCCCGCGTAGCCGTGGAGGCCATGTTGGCCGGCAAGCACGTGTTGACAGAGAAGCTGATGGCCCACAACGTTGCTCAGTGCAAGGTCATGGGGCGTGTGGCCGAGGAGCGTGGTTTGCACCTGGCGACCGGCCATCAACGACATTACAGCATTCTTTATGACAATGCGGTCAACTTGATCCGCTGGGGGGTCCTGGGTGAAATACATCACATCCGGGCACAGTGGCATCGTGGCAACTTGCCAGGTCGAGACAGTTGGCAGCAACCATTGCCCGGCGGTGAAGTGCCTCACGGCGGTGAGGCGAAGGACCGAATTGATCGGATTGCAGACACGCTCCGCTCTCTGGAAGGACGGGTTAAGAAAGAGAAAGATCCTAAAAAACTGTTCCTCTATGAGAAACGTCTTGCCCAGTGGAAAGCCTGGGATTCAGACCAGAAAGTCCAGGCGGATCGATATGGTTACGAGCAGCGTGATCTCGGTAATGGGTGGAACCGGTCGGCCCTGGAAGAATTGTGCCGATGGCGACTATGGGAACGGACAGGTGGTGGCCTGATGGCAGAACTGGGCAGTCATCAATTGGATGCGGCCAGTATCTTTATCAGTGCCCTGCGTCGCGACAAGAAAAAATCGCATCCGCTAACAGTTCATGCGGTTGGCGGACGGCATGTCTTTCCTGCAGATCGCGAAGCGGAAGATCATGTCTACTGTGCATTTGAATTTCCCGGTCCTGGCTATGATCCCAGTTTCGACGTCGGCTACCGGGACGCTGTTACCCAGATGCCCGGTGCCGGTGGAATTCCTGCCTGGGACAAGGATGAGAATAAGAAGATCGTGGTGACCTATTCGTCAATCATGGGCAATGGCTACGGTGGCTATGGCGAGGTTGTCATGGGTACCAAGGGTACCTTGATCCTGGAACGTGAAAAAGAAGTCATGTTATATGGTGGTTCCAGTACCACGACGAAAGTCGGGGTCAAGAACGATGCAGGTGGTCCGACGCTGGACACGCAAGCCAGCGGCGACGCTGCACCGGTTGCAAAGGCTGCTGAGTCAACGGGCCCCATCAGTCGTGGCTATGCCGAGGAGATCGAACACTGGGCCTATTGCGTTCGTGAAAATCCGGGCAACAAGCTCAAGGAAGATCAGGTGGTTCCAAAATGCCAACCGAAAGTTGCACTAGGTGATG
>JAZADA010000126.1:0-5939 GCA_036124135.1 Planctomycetota bacterium
TCCCCCAGGGCAGCCGTTGCACCTGCAATCGAAAGAGAATCACAATTGTAAGAATCCTTGACTTTCAACAACTGCTCAATGACGGACGGTTGCGCTACCAGGAAGCCGAATCTGAGTCCTGCCAATGCGTATGACTTACTGAAAGAACGTGAAACCATGATTTTCTCACTGCGTGCTACGAGATCCAGGCAATTGGTCTCGGCAAAATCCGCATAGGCTTCGTCAACAAGCAGAGGGCAGGGGAGTTGCTCGGCAAGTGCCAGCACCGCTTCTGGATCCAGCATCGTACCACTGGGACTATTTGGATTCGGCAGGAAAGCCAGTCGCAGGTCATCGCTGGCCTGCACGAAATCGGCAGCGAGGCTCCAGTCCGTCTGAAAGGACACTTCCTCCCAGCGAACATCCTGGATCTGGGCCAGGGTTCGGTAGAGGATGTAGCTTGGATAAGGGAGCCTTAGCAAGGAGCCTGCATCAGCAAAACCCCGGGTCACCATGGTCAGGATATCATCACTACCGTTGCCGCAAATAATCCAGTCTGCAGGCACCCCGAGGACCTGTTCCGCCTGCAGCCGAAAGGCCGTTGCCACGGGATCCGGGTATCGCTGCAATCCTGACTGGACAGCCGCTTCAATGGCCGTGGCCACCTGCGGTGAAGGCGGATAGGGATTCTCATTGGTATTGAGCTTAATGAACTTACCGGCCTGGGGCTGCTCCCCGGGTACGTACCCATCCATCGCAGAGATAACTGATCGAATTCCGGTCATGATTCATCCACTTTCAGTCGTATATCAATGCTGGCCCGATGTGCAGATAATCCTTCCTTATCCGCCATGCGTTGCACATCGGGAGCAACCTTTCGCAGGGCCGCTTCATCGTAATCAATCACGCTGCCGCTGCGCAAGAAATCATTTGCTGTCAGACCCGATGCCCAACGGGCCGTTCCACCGGTCGGCAAGACATGCGAGGGACCCGCCACGTAGTCACCCAACGCCACCGGAGCATAATTACCCAGGAAGGTAGCTCCGGCATTCTGGATCTGATCCAACAATGGCTGGGGATCATCAATCGCAATATGCAAATGTTCTGGGGCAATCAAGTTCGTAATGCGACATGCTTCCTCTGCATCACGCACCAGGATCAAGGCAGCAAATTCCTCCAGGCTCTGGCGAGTCAAATCCTCGCGACTCAGTTGCTGTAATTGGTCTTGAAGATGCTTTTCTGTCGCCTCCAGCACCTGTTCATTCCAGGTCACCAGGATACTGGCTCCAGGAGCATGTTCTGCCTGCGCCAACAAATCAGCGGCCACGTATTCAGGGTTCGATGTCTCATCCGCAATCACCACGACCTCGCTGGGGCCGGCAATCGAATCAATGGCAACCTCGCCAAATACATATTGCTTGGCCAACGCAACAAAGGAGTTGCCTGGCCCTACGATAATATCCACGGGCTGCATCAACGTATTCCCGTAAGCCAGGGCTGCCACTGCCTGAGCACCACCAACCCGGTATACCTCTCGGATCCCCAGTTCATGACAGGTTGCCAATACATCAGGATTATTCGATCCAAAATCCGTCGGCGGAGCCACCACGGCAATCTCCGACACGCCCGCCGCAATCGCCGGCACGGCTGTCATCAACAGTGAGGACGGATAAGCTGCCGCACCGCCGGGGATACAAAGACCTGCACGCTTCATGGGCAAGTAACGTTGCTGCAACGTTACTCCGTCCGCTTGCTGCAGCGTGACCGACTTATGCAAAATTGCCTGCTGAAATTGCAGCACGTTGTCACGAATTCGCCCGATCGTCTCCAGGAATTGAGGATCTGCTGCCTGGTGTGCTGCTGCCAATTCCTGGTCACTGACTCGCAGCGTTTGAGCATCAAGCTCCGCTCCATCCAACAGGCGACCATAACGAAGGATTGCCTCGAGCCCTTCGGCTCGCACTTCATCACAGATCCGCTGCACGACCTGGCGGGGCGTTAACGGTTCTCCAAAAACAGCGATCGTCCGTTCACGGCCTGCCTTGCTTACCACGTTGCCTCGAGGACTAAGCCGTTCTCGCAACGAATCCAGGGATTGCTGGATGTCATCACGGTCCGTTTCAATTCGTTTGATAGGTACAGGTTCTGAACTCATGCTAGATCTCGTTGCCAAGCCATTTATGTCATGTTATTCGCTGCATCCATTGTGAACCGCCGGCCTTTGCTCGACCACCCCACCCAGCCCAGGGCAAGCACGGCATCCAGTCTATCAGGCTGCTCCAACATTGGGCAGTTAGTGATGCCCAGCCCCTCCACGCCCGTAGATATCAACCAGGAAAAGAATCGCCTCACCGCGGCCGATATTCTTGATCTCGTGAGGTACATCTGCCGCGTAATGGGCCGAATCCCCCTTGGACAGCTCGCAATGGATGTCCGCCGAGGTAACACGCACGCGACCTTTTTCAACCGTCAAGAATTCTCGAGTGCCCTGGAAATGTGCAGCACTACTCAACATTCCTGCCGGCTTGAGTACCAGCTGATAAAACTCAACTTCCTTCTCCAGTTGTAACGGTGAAAGCGTACGAATTCGACAATGCGTGTCATCCCGAAAAAGGTAGGCCTCATCATCCGAGCGAATCACATCAATACGACTACTGGGAGTTACCGTATCCACCAACTCCCCCAGCGTTAACTGGAAAGCCTGGGCAATACGGTACGCAACTCCCAGCGTTGGACTGCAGGTGCCCCGTTCAATCTGGCTCAACATGCTGCGACTTACACCACTCAGCGAAGCCAACTGCTCGAGCGTCCACCCTTTACGCCGTCTCATCAGCTTGACACGTTGACAGACCTGTTGGTTCAGGGGTATTTCCGGGGCCTCGTTGGCACGGGGGCCGGGAACGGTTTTCGAGGGTTTCTTTTTCGCCATCACAGGGACTAACAGGAGAACAACGGAAAAATCCCAGCTTCCGCTGGTTGCAAACAAAATCGATCTTTTCTATGATTCTGGAAATATATTCTAGGATACCAGAATCAGGGAAGCGAGGGTAGGGTCATGAGTCGAGCGTTTCCAGACTCGATGCTGGCCATCAAAAAAACCGAGGATGGCCCTGGCCTGGGCTGGTGCCCGGAGACGGAACTCCCTGCGCTATCAACCGGACACGTCCTGGTAGGGGTCACCCACGCCGGAATCTGTGGAACCGATCGCCATATTTACGAATGGGATCGGTGGAGCAGCAGTCGCGTACAAATCGGTACCACCGTTGGCCACGAACTCTGTGGGCAGATCGTCGCGCTGGGACCCAATGTCCAACGGGCGAAAGTCGGTCAGCGTGTGAGTGCCGAGGGACATATCGGTTGTGGAGCATGTCCCAACTGTCGAACCGGAGAGGCTCACATCTGCCAAAGCGTCGACATCCTGGGGATCGATCGCGATGGCTGTTTTGCGCAGTTCGTATCCCTGCCGGAAGAAAATATTTGGCCTGTCCATCCTGATATTCCAGATCATATCGCGGCGGTCTTTGATCCCCTGGGGAATGCTGTTCACACCGTGATGGCGGCAGATGTAAGTAGCCGCAGCGTGCTGATTACCGGCGTTGGCATCATTGGCCTGATGGCAGTCAGCGTGGCGCGGGCTGCAGGTGCCAGCCAGATCGTGGTTACCGACACGAACCCCCAGAGGCTCGAATTGGCGAAAACACTGGGAGCAGACGACGCGTTTCGAGCTGATGATCCTGACTGGCTTCAACAGGCGAAAAAGTTATCCCATGGCCAGGGACCGGAAGTCCTACTGGAAATGAGCGGCCACCCGCAGGCTATCCGTGATGGATTCCAAGCATTGGCCAACGGAGGCACCGCGGCCCTGCTGGGATTACCGACCGAACCTATCTCTTTTGACCTACCCAATGACATTATCTTCAAGGGAGCCAAGGTCCTGGGAATCAACGGCCGCCGCATGTTCGACACCTGGTACCAGATGGAACGATTCTTGCTCGCCGGAAGACTGGACCTGGAACCCATTATCACCCACCAACTTGAACTGGCAGATTTCGACCACGGTTTCAAACTCATGCAGTCCGGGGAGGCCATCAAGGTCGTCCTCAAGATCCCCCAGGAGTAAACATCATGCCCAACATCGACTTCCAGCGTCGTAGTCGGGAGCTACTGAATTCACTGAAGGATTCCCGCCAGCTTAAAGAATTCTACTACCTGCAAGGGGAGCTAGGACCCACCGCACATATCGCCGGTATCGGCGAGACGATCGTGCTCTGCTCCAACAATTACCTGGGACTGGCCAATCATCCCGAAGTCATTGCGGCCGGCGCCGAAGGACTGGCTACCTACGGGGCGGGAACCTCCTCCGTCCGTTTCATTTGCGGATCACTTGCCTGTCACCAGGAACTGGAAGCCACGATCAGCCGTTTCGTGAAAACCGAGGCGGCCTTGACGTATGTCAGCTGCTGGACCGCCAACGAAGCCGTTTTCCCAACGCTCACCACTGCCGGAGACGTGGTGCTTTCCGACGAACTAAATCATGCCAGCATCATCGACAGCTGCCGCTTGATGAGCAAGGACGTCCAGAAATCTGTCTACCGGCACAGTGACATGGAAGACCTGGAATCGCAACTCAAGAAACATGCAGCAGCCAACTGTCGCTGGGTAGTGACCGATGGCGTGTTCAGCATGGAAGGCGACGTGGCACTGCTACCGGAGCTGGTCACTCTCTGCAAGAAATACGATGCCATGCTGGTAGTTGATGATTCCCACGGAATCGGCGTCCTGGGAGCGGGCGGACGAGGCACCCCCGAGCATTTCAACCAGCTGGGTGAGATTGACCTGCTCACCGGGACACTCGGCAAGGCGCTGGGTGGAGCTGCCGGGGGCTATGTCGCTGCCTCGGCTGATGCCATCGCCGTGCTGGAACAGCGAGCGCGACCCAGCCTGTTTTCTAACGCCCTGCCAGCCACGGTCGCCTGCAGTGCTCGCAAGGCCATTGAAATTGTCGAATCCCAACCTGAACTGGTCACCCGATTACACAGCAATGTTTCCCGAATTCGAGACGGCCTGGCCAACCTGGGCTTCGATTGCCCTCCTTCTCCAACCGCGATTATCCCTATCATGATCGGTGATGCCGCAGATGCCATCCGGAAAAGCGAACGCTTGCTGGAAATGGGCGTGATGGTCATTGGATTTGCCTACCCCGTGGTTCCCAAGGGAGAAGCTCGTTTGAGAGTGCAGGTTTCTGCGGCCCTGGAAGAAGGTCACCTGGAGAAAGTTCTGGATGCTTTTGCTAAGCTATAACAATGGCTGGCAACGCAATCTCGATGTCGGCTGACATGACATCACCCACATCACCTCGCTGACACCTTTCTTTAACCAGGATTCCCTCCATGCCCGCTGCCATTGACTTAAGAAGTGATACTGTCACGCAACCTACGCCTGGGATGAGGGCGGCCATCGCTGAAAGCGCCGTCGGAGACGACGTGATTGGCGTCGATCCGACCATGATCGCACTGCAGGAACGCATCGCCGACATCCTCGGAAAAGAAGCGGCCATTTTCATGCCCTCGGGAACCATGACCAACCAGGTAGCCCTGCGGGTTCATTGTCGACCTGGTGACGAATTTATCTGCGAAGCTAATTGCCACATTTTCAATTACGAGCAAGGGGCATACGCTCAACTCAGCGGCCTGGTCGCCCACACGGTCATGGGTGATTTCGGCATCCTGCAACCCGAGCAGTTGACCGGCTTGATCAAACCAGACGATGAACACTTCGTCAGAACTCGATTACTCTGCCTGGAAAACACCCATAACCGAGGTGCCGGACGGGTACTGCCTTATGAACACGTGGAACAAATCTGCAACTCGGCTCACGAATCCGGCCTGATGACACACCTCGATGGTGCTCGACTTTTTAACGCGGTTGCTGCCAGTCAAATTCCGGCCGACCAATGGGCT